>DHJK01000145.1:934-2939 GCA_002404295.1 Legionellales bacterium UBA4722 | reverse complement strand
TATTGATTTATACTGAAATTATTGCATTAAATATGCAAATAGTAAATCTAAAGTGTATCGAAGTCGCTTTTTAGCTTTTCTGATAAATCAGGATATTTAATAGTTGTAATGGGTGAAGTGACGGAACTCAGATTTCAAAGGTGGCGAGTTCGAGACCTTTAGAAAAGAGGCTTGATACATCTTTGCGATATGCTTACTTTACTTGAAATGGCTACCCTATGATAAGAATAATATGGCCATATTTAGCAAAAAAAATAAATTTCATGAAAATCATAATTTAATTAGTTAATTTGAAAGAAAAGATTTAATGCACTAAATTATATTGATGCAAATATGAGTATTAGCACGTGAAGTCCTAGGCCAACAGCATTCTTAGCCTAGGAGACTTAATGCAATTATTTTAATTTATGCATGCGGCAGATTACACATGCCTGTTAAAACAGCGATACTACTAGCACCCAAGTTAGGGAAAGAATCTTTAATATTATCTGCAATACTTCTACCATCATAGGTTTCTATTTTAATGGTATCAGATATATAAGGACCTTCATGAAGTGATAATTTCATGCTTAATCCATAAGAAGAAGAAACAGGCGTCACTTTTCTACTCTCATCATTTCCTGTATAGGTTTCAGTGATTATAAATTGCTTGGCAAATTTTGTGAACGCTTTATCAGAACCATTTGATCGAATAATTAAATGGCATACGCCTGAGTATTTGCCTGGCATCTGCACTTGAAAAGCAATGCTCTTTTGTTGAAAATCATTTAATTTAAATATACTCAGGCCATCCATTTGGACAGGATCATCCGTTGATGCTGCAAAAGAACTCATAGACAATATCGATAAAAAAAGTGTTGATAAAATTTTTCTCATATTTTCATCTCCATTTGATAGTATAAAATAAAACACATCTTATCCTAGCATCCATAAAAGTAAATGAATAGTGAAGTTTAAAATTTAAAGTGGAATGCGCATGAGCATAGACATTCATTAATATAGTGTTGTTACTTTTTTTCTTTGCTAGCCTCTTGCGAAAAATATATTCAAGAAAATTAAATTCTAAATTTGGATAATCACCTTTACGACTACGCTTGCTACAATAGCCTGACCATAATGGCACTTAAGAACAAACGCTTTTATATTAACTATTCTGCGACACTGTGTATTAAATATGAGTACGCCCCAAGGAATCATGATAAATTTTGATTTAATGACAGAGTCATTGCTGAAAAGGTTACATAATTCGTTGACGGCAACGCTCTTCATTCGCCGGGCTGTGCATTATGAAGGGGTATAGCGTATAGGAGATGTCACCCCAAGTGCTGCCTCATCATTTCGAGGCATGGAAATCAAAGGCGTTAAATATGAATACTGTAGCATCAATGCTATTTTTTCTACTGTTAGTTTCTTTCCATTAGGCACTGTTATAAGAGCTTTTAATCCAATGAATAAACGTACTACTTCAACGTTTTTAGAGCATGTTATCAACACTGCTGTTTGATGCATGTCAGAGGCCACAGATGTCTCTAACCAATCACTTGAGGAGCGCTTTAGGTTGCCTGACTTAGCATCTCCACAGTGTCAGCGGTTATTCGTGTGGCTAAGGAAAAGGGGCGGATAAGGCAAGTTGAGTCTGAGCGAAAATACACATGTTATGCTCGGTATGTCCCATTTCGGGCATAAAAAGTGCTTCAGAGTAAAACCAAAAAAAAAACCATTTTTTCAATATAATCACTATTAATCATTAAGTTAAGTGCATTAGAGCAAAACCAAATTATAAGGATATTTCAAATCATAAATAGAGAGCGTTCTAATTATAGGGGCGGGGCTACAAAGGTGGGGCAAGATTATAGTCGATGAGTCATACCCGTGTACGCATTGCGATTTATTATAAAAATACAGATTGTGAACGAGTATATTAAGAGATCGTTCTTTTTTCTCTAAAAATATAAAATCCAATTGCGGCTACAGTTCCAACGTTAGTCGATGGTGATGTTGAGTT
>DHJK01000145.1:0-743 GCA_002404295.1 Legionellales bacterium UBA4722 | reverse complement strand
AATGCATTTCGTTTTGATTTTTCTATGGATAATTATCCAAGCTTGATGCGCATTTATACGCATTGTTCTACGCTGCCTTACTTTGAAAGAGCAAAACCTGAAAATCAGGTAGATTATACAAGTACATAAAAAATATACGGACACTTTTTTACAGCTAGGATTAATTCAAGCACTCACCGAACGTAAAAAAGTTTGAACGACAGCAGAAAAACGTTCGGGCTGGTCATACGGAACCGCGTGACCCGCTTCCGCGATCTGTACGACCTTCAAGCGTTGATTGAGTGCAGCAAGTTTTGCAGCTACTTCAGGAGAGACAACTCCGCCAGCATCACCGACTACAAGCAGACTCGGGACATCAAGTGATTTAATCAGCTGCACGTAGTCAGGATTCGGCGGCGTCAAAACTTCAAAGGCGTGTATGCTGGTTTGAAATCTTGCCTGTGCGAATAGTTCAATGACCTCTAGAGAGCGGCGGCTGTGTCGAGCCCTCATCTCAACTAAAAAATCTTCCCTTGGCCGATTGAGAATTCTGCGATGTTGATCTGCAACATCACTCTCGAGAACTTCGCGCTGACGTTGCGGTGTCAGAAATGTTGGATCGGCCAAAATAAGCCCTCGCAGTCGATGGGGGTTTTGACTGGCGACCACAGCCGCTGTTATGCCTCCCATGGAATGCCCAAGTAGCACTGGTGTGGTGAGTCCTAGCGCCTCGATAAGGCTCACGACATCAGCGGCGAGATTGT
>DHJK01000138.1:2164-2637 GCA_002404295.1 Legionellales bacterium UBA4722 | reverse complement strand
TTATAGCCAATTATCCATAGCTTTATTTGTACAGAATTAGCTACTAGGTGGATGCCTTCACCAAAAATCAGCATAAAGAATAGTAAAAAAATTCCAGGGGTTAGCTTATCTTGATCTAGCGCTTTCAAAGTATAAAGAAATATATAACTGGTACTTAATAACCAGAGTAGGAGACTTAAGCCCCCTAATGTAGGGTATGCGAGTGAAGTTCTAATAAACCATGCATACAAAGTAGATGAAAAATCAAAAAGAATGCCGGCTACAAAAAACAAAAAAAATAGAAACAATATACGACGTAAATGAAGTTCCTTATTCATGTGAGGCTTTCCATTTGCTGAGTGATCAACAAGCTATACTACAGCCGATTAAGTGATCAATCAATTTTGGTATATATGCTTGTCTAAAAAAAATACATTGGTCGCAACAAATGTAAAAATAGGTGGGTGGCAGTAGCGTTTAGGCTGAGTTTCTCC
>DHJK01000138.1:0-2054 GCA_002404295.1 Legionellales bacterium UBA4722 | reverse complement strand
TAGCGTTTAGGCTGAGTTTCTCCGTGCGCTCTCCCTTGTTCAACGCTCTCGCAACGTAATTTAACTCATTATATTAAATAATGTATTACGCTATGCTGCACACATGTCATCTTCATTTTTGCTTAACAATAACGGTAATGGGTGACCTCGTTACCGTTATTGATGTAATTTGCTATACTTTCTGAGGTATATTCATTTGTAGATATGCGACAATCGTTGAACAATTACCACTAATCAATATAAAAATTTTACAGAGGACACTACATGGATTCTAGAAAGAATAAAGCTATACCTCAAGACACTCTTAAAGCATTAGCATCCACAGCACAATATATTTCATCTCATAGCTACTTAATTTATACGCACTTAACAGCTCTTTTTGATTTGATAAAATATCCTTCCGTATTTGAAATAGAATTAGGTGACTGTAGAAATGGATCAGAAGAGCAGGAGGTTTCTGAGACTGATATCGCACAAGCAGAGCGGGTGCTAAACAATCCCGCACAATACAGTCTGCTCTCACCAATTACTACTGCCACTTACCATGAGTGGTTAGGCAATGTTTATCTCGAAGATGGATCATGTACACTTAATAATGAAAAAATATTAAAAGGCTTCGAGCATTACAATGCTGCGATTCGCATTCATTTTCAGACTCTTTTAGATTCTAAAGAGGATGCGCATACTCGCAAAGAAATAGGGCCTGCAACTCTACATTTAAAGCCCCTTGCAAAAACTGCTCATCAATTAGGTAAAATCTATTATCTTCTAAATTACCACAATTGGTCTGAGCCGTGCTTTGCACTCGAATTAAATATACGATCAGCATTTATATACAGCACAAAAGTCAAAGATCTTTATTTAGCTAATGCGTGTTTACGTATGGGAATAGTTTACTCAAAATCGAACAAACACGAGCAGGCTCTTAAATATTTTCATCGCGCAATAGCGGCTTCAGAAAAGCATACGAACTCACTTAATTGGATTTGGGGGAAAAGTTCCGCTGAGCTTGGAAAGACATATCACAAATTAGGGACTATGAATGTTGAATTAGCAGAAAAACGAAACTCTGGAGAGGAAAAGCTGATTCAAGAGGATACGCCAAATCCATTAGAACAAGCACGTGATCATTTTGAGTCTGCCGCTGTCTATTTTACACAAGCAATCCAACATTACTCGAATAGCTCGACTGTGGAGAATAATAAACGTTTTTGTAGCTTAAATAAGTCGCTGGGTGCTATAAAGCGTCTTCAGAAAATAGTATGTGATTTATTAAACCATCCCACACCGCAGCTTAATAAATGTTGGCCTATAACTTCTCAGTCTGATACAAGGTTATCGACTCAATCATTTCTTCGCGGGCCTAGGACTTATCTTTCACCTAATGGACAACGTGTTCCCTCACTTTCTGTAAATGAGACAGTTACTAATAAAACGACTCATCGAAGATAAACGCAACAAACACTAATACACTTCAAAGATGCGATTCGTCATCATGAAGTGTATTGGGTATATCATAATCGGTTCTGTCGGGCTCGGGCGCATTCACGACTGGGACTGGGGTTGTCCAAAGTCCAATATTAGGCTTGCGCAATTGCATGATTAATTTAGATATATTATTAGTGTTATTGGAACACCTTTTAGCATTAAAATGGAGGTGAAATTTTGCCTAATTATATTTGCGTTACTAACAGATGGATTCCACTACGTTATCCTCTAAATGGCTGGTTATAAAAAAATTTTAATCGAATTAGCTGCTATACTTAAAAATGAGTTAAATGTAATAGAATCTTATTTTTCACACCAGTGACACCTGCTAGAAAAAACACTCTAACACCCGCCACTCATTTTTTAACACGTATCTGCTTTTAGTCAAGTAATTCACTTTGAGATTACACACTTAAGCCAAGGAGGGGTTATGAAACATATCTATAAGGAATACATAGATCATTTAGACGGGCTAAGAAACCCAGTCAAACATAGTAATTATTTTTTCTGCATCGCTATTTTTGCAGTTAACTTAATCTGTACTCTGATCTTGCCCCAGCAAAGTA
>DHJK01000192.1:3397-4072 GCA_002404295.1 Legionellales bacterium UBA4722 | reverse complement strand
TCCCGCGCCATTATCAATAATATCAATGCAAATACTATTTTTTGTTTAAATATGTTCTTATAGTGATAAGATTATTTTGAACATTATTTTTATCCATGGCCTGGGCTGAATTTATAATTAAATTGATAAATACTTGTTGCAACTTACCGCTGGTTAATAATATTTTAGGTAAATCTGAAGTATATTCTTTGACTAAATTTGTGCAATGCTTAAATTGCGGATATGCTATTTCAACAGCTTTATCAATATTTTCGTTGATATTCACTAAACTCAATTCGTTTATTTCAGTTCGTACAAATCCTTTTAAGTCACTCACAATTTTTTTTATTCTATCCGCTCCATAAATAGACTCACCAATTATTTCTGAAAGCTTAGGCATAAAACTATTTTGATTTATGTAATCCTGGGATAATAATTTTAGCTGTTCGTCAATAAAGTGCAAATTTGTTAATACGAAAGTTAATGGATTATTAATTTCATGTAAAATGCCCGCTGTTAAGGTTCCCACTGTTGCCAGTTTATTCAGTAACAATGTTTGCAATCGTTGCTTTTTTATCTCGGTAACATCATTAAGGATGCAAAATATAAAATTATCATCAATATGGTCAATATAAACCGCAGAAAATTCAATATCTAAAATGTCACCATTTAAATTTTCAATAGATAGTTCAATGC
>DHJK01000192.1:0-3321 GCA_002404295.1 Legionellales bacterium UBA4722 | reverse complement strand
GAAATAAATTTTTTAATATTAACTTGCTTGTCACCAGGGTTTGAATAACCCAGCATTTTTCCAGCATTTTTATTCAATTCACAAATATCACCTTCCGTGCTGAGAATTACGATACCGCAAGTTGCATTTTGCATAACCGAATGATAACGACATTCAGCCGCTGAAATTTTCATGGCTGCATCATGCTTTAATAAAACAAAATCCACAGTGATACCTAAATGCCGCTCATCAATGGGCTTTGATAAATAGGCATACGGAGCACTCGTTTTTGCACGATTAATAGTACCTGTATCACTATAGGCTGTCAGAAAGATAATAGGTATTTCATGAGAATGGGAAATATGTTCTGCCGCTTGTGTACCATCCATCTTGCCTTTTAAAACAATATCCATCAATATTAAATTAGGTTTAATTTTATCAACCAGTGAAATAGCCTCTTCGCCAGTATCTGCTATAGCGGGTACGCTATAACCTAATTCTTCTAAATTACTTTTAATAGCCATTGCTGTAATAGCTTCATCTTCAACAATCAGGATTTTAATTTTTTTGCGATTATCCATTTTAAATTCCAAAATTAAGCTGCAGGATGTTTTAGTTTTTCATGTGCTTATGGATCAATTTCGACAAAGCTCGTCGCTTTGTCGAGTCTAGATAGTGCTCCTGAATTAAAATTTGTTGTCATCTTTCTGCCCTCGTAAAACCACAGGAAAAATAAGGGTAATCGTCGTACCATGAGTGTTGTCTAACTTAATTTCACCGCCCAGTTGTTTTGTTAACGCATGAACTAGCTGAATTCCTAATGTTGTTGTATTTTGAAAGTCAATTTGTGAGGAAAATCCGATACCATTATCACTTACCTGGACAGTCACATTTTTTTCATTTTTTTCTATAAGTACTTTTATCTCGCCTGATTTTCCCTTTGGAAAAGCATGTTTATACACATTTGAAATTAATTCATTAACAATAAGACCACAGGGGATTGCCTCTTCAATGCCTAGTGAAACAGCTTCAGATTGAATGATTAATTTAATAAGACTGGTGTTAATATGATAAATTTCAACTAAATAGCTAGTTAAATTTTGTAAATATTTTTGCATTTCGATATGGGAAAGATTGCCCGACTGATATAGCATTTCATGGACTAAAGCCATCGATTTGACTCTGGCTGAGCTTTCCAGAAATAGTTCTCGAGATGACTTATCTGGAATTGATTTTGCTTGCATATAGAGAAGGCTTGAAACGACTTGTAAATTATTTTTCACACGATGGTATATTTCTTTAAGCATTGATTCTTTTTCTGTGAGGGAAATGCGCAATTTTTCAGACGTTAATCTTTGCATTAAACTGGTGCCTACTTGGTTGCTTATTGTATCAAATATTTTTGTCATTTCCGGTTCTTCTTCGCGTGTTTCAGCACTGAAAAATTCTATAATGCCAATGACCTGATCTTTAAAAATGATAGGAATTCCAAATCCACTTTTAAGACCTGACTGAGATGCTGCTTCTGCACGTGGAAAATTTGGATCTAAGGAAAGATTAGAAATCCAGTGATTTTTCTTTGAAGCCCATACGCGTCCTGATAATCCTACATTCATTTTGAATTCTATTTCAGTACTTGTATTTCTAAATGTTTGAAATGCTGCCTGATCCTGTGGCCAGATAGCAAAAAAGTTCAATTTTGTCTTTGTATCGTCAATGAGCCATACTTCTCCTGTGCTCCAATTAAAATTTACACAGACTATTTTAAGAAATTTAGCCATACCTTCTTGCAAATTTTCAGTTTCAACGAGTGTCCTTGATAGTTGATTTTGCACTGTCAAGTATCGCTCATTTATTTTTATATCAGTGATATCGCTAGCAACGCCTATGACCCCTACGGTTTTATCATTTTCCTTGAGTAGTATCCCGTGGTCTTGAATGGTGCGTATCTGTCCATCAGGTCGAATGATTCTATATTCAACATGAACGCTTTGTCGATCATGGCTCTCCATGGTTGAAAAAACCTCATGTACTCTATGTTGATCCTCAGCCAAAATTGATTCAACCCAAGCGTTTGGATTACGAGCTAATTCTTCTAACGTCTTCCCCCAAATTTTTTCAAAAGCGGGGCTGACGTAAATAATCTTATCTAAGTTGGGTGTTCTTTGCCAAAAAACTTCTGGAATATTTTCAGTGAATTGGCTAAACAATAATTCTCTTGCTTTGAGCTTTTGTTCAGCTTTCTTTCTTTTATTAATTTCTTCAGATTCATGTATTGCACGATGAATTGCGGGTTCTAATCTCTGTAATTTGTCTTTTGTAATAAAATCTGTTGCACCGGCTTCAAATAATTCAATCGTTTTTTCTTCACCTACTGTGCCAGACAATACAATATAAGGTATGTCAGGTCTGATTTTTTTTGTGTATTTGAGTGCAGTTAATCCATCATAGTCAGGCAGAGTATAATCAGATAAGACGATATCTAATTCTGGATTTAATATGACAGCTTCAAATTTTTCTTTTGTATTAACCCATAAAATTTCACAGGTTAAATCCAAATGATTTAACAAAGTTTTAATCAGATTGACATCTTCAAGATTATCTTCAAGATGTAAAATATGTATTGTCTTCATATTACCCGCATTTTATAATGTTAAATTTTGGGCGGCTGATTTAATATCAACCAATATAAACCCAAATTTGAGACAGCATTAATAAATTTCTCAAATCCAACTGGTTTGGTGACATAGCTATTCACACCTAGCTTATAACTTTCTACTATGTCTCTTTCTTCTTGAGACGAAGTTAATACAACAACAGGAATAAGTTTGGTGCGCTCATCAGATTTAAGTCTTTTTAAAATCTGTATGCCATCTACTTTGGGTAGCTTTAAATCAAGTAATATCACTTTTGGAATCGCATTATGACTTAAGCCATTTTCTGGAAATAGATAATTAATTGCCTCTTCGCCATCTTTTAGATGCAATATTTTATTAGCAAGATGGTTTTTTTTAAGAGCTCTTAGCGTTAATTCAGCGTCATTTGGATTGTCTTCAATTAATAAAATTTCTATATTACTTGATTCATCACTCATAATTTTATCCTTTTGCTAATGTAAAATAAAATGTTGCTCCTTCGTCAATTTTTCCCTCACCCCATGCTTTTCCACCATGTCGCATAATTATTCTTTTAACATGGGCTAACCCTATGCCGGTTCCCTCAATTTCAGAACCATGTAATCGCTGGAAAACACCGAACAACTTATCTGAGTATTTCATATCAAACCCAATACCATTATCTTTTATATAATATTGGTTAATATTATTTTCATCAGTACTGCTA
>DHJK01000087.1:1207-4597 GCA_002404295.1 Legionellales bacterium UBA4722 | reverse complement strand
GAAAAGCCGCGCGCGGGCTCGGGCTCGGGCGCGTTCACGATTGGGCCTGAGGTTGTCCAAAGTCCAATTCTTTTAATAACTATTCTTAATAACTATTCTTAATTGCTTAAATGTTATCCATATGGTATAATTCTGTGCTATTCATGCCTGACAGGATATGCTGTATGTTAAGAATCGCACAAGATCCCTATTTAGACGACTTGGATTTAGACTTTAATGTGCTAACTTTCCTATCCTTTAGAGATTTATCAATAGGTATAGCTGTTTCTAAAGCGTGGCAAAAAATGATAGCAAGTGTCTACCTAGAAATGCAAATAACGCCTGCTAGACAAACTGATTTCACTGAATTATTAATTAAATTGATTCATGTACGCAATTATAATTTAATCCAACGCCATATTGAATATGGCATTCAACATGGCTTACAACTTAATCAAATCTATCAAAACACAGTTAAAGTTTCATCCTCCATCATATTTGGAAACCCAACTCCACTGTTGTTAAGCGCATACATGTTAGATGGACAAGCTGGAGCACAAATTTTTCAATCTTTAATGTACAAACCTGTATTCGATTTTTTTCTTTATTATACTCGCGACAATAAAGAAATAATGCTATCTGATGATAATCAATCATTAGTGATAACTAATGAAGATGGTCATCCCTTAATTATAGCCGATTTCAATCAACTAAAAAAAGCTAGAGAGTCATACACGCCAATATTAATACGATCAAATGATGATTTTTTGGTTTATCGCGCAAGGCCAGATGAAAAGCAAACTTGGGAACTTATCCCACTGATCAGAGAAATCGAAGATGAGTCTGAAGAATTAAGGGAGTTATACAGCTTTCCTTTTGTAGAAAATCAATTAGTTCATATTCAAAAAAGAGAATTGTCACATATCGCATTTAACCTAATATACGATTTTGAATATATTGGACCTGAGCATAGGAAATTATCCACCTTCATTCGCGACGAACTTTTTACTTTTGGTCATGGAATGATTAGTCCTGGTCAATGTTCCTTATACAGCCCCTTACTTTTGTGCATAAGCAAGCTTGCAGCATGCGAAGCAACGTTAATGAGCATTCAAGCTTCAGGCCATCATCAAATACGTGCAGACCTCCTGACTGATGATGTGGTTGCATCACTCCTTGAAATTAAAGCTTATAACAAGCCATTAGTACACGGATATTTGAATCGATTGCTATCGATCAATAATGCGTTGCCTTCTTTGCCTGGTATCTCTAGACGACTTAATGAAGAAGATGTTGCGATATTGAGAGCAAATGGCAAATTTAATCTGCTCATACAAGATAATCCAGCTCCTTCTTTTTATGAACCTTATGCCGGAGCTGCTTGCGCGATATTGACGAATTCATTTATGGTTATTGTTTCCTTTGCCTTGGGTTATTTTTGTTATCTTCAATTCCTATTTTCTATTTCTCTTTTGTTCGCGCCATTAATATTGCTGTCTGCATGCTTATCTTTATTATGTGTGCTGTTAACGAGTATTTCCCTAAGCGCATTGTATTTAACTATTACTAACATACATGATTATTTTCCGTCAGATGTGGTGTGCCGAAATGAAACTGAAATAAAAGAACAGCCATCCCCCAAACCTTTTATTAGCAACATAGGATTGTTTTTTAAACCACTTCAAAATAGCAAACCGCAAGAGGTAAAAATAGAAGTAATTTCTGATTCAAAGGTAAGTGCTTCTGCTTCTTCTGCTTCACAAGCTTTATGCTACAATAAATAATTCTGTTTTTCATAAGTTAAATAATAGATGTCATCCGCAAGCGCCACCTCTCATTGGGTGTTCGTTAGAAAAGATAGCTAAAGCCCATGTCTAAGCCCTTCTTTTCCTCAGCTGAAGCAGCAAGCATATTTAACGAAAGCGATAAAGTGACTAAAATCAAAATTGATTTTTTCATATAACGCCTCTTTTTTTTATATTAGCTTATTTTGAGCTGCCCATTATACCTATTCAGGATGCGATTTCTCATCCTGAAAGAGGATTGATATATTATGCTAATTCTTTCTGGTATCTTTCAACACCCGCCAAAATTTCTTTCTTCGCTGCATCCGCATTTTGCCATCCATTTGTCTTTACCCATTTTCCTTTTTCCAAATCTTTATAGTGCTGGAAAAAATGCTCAACCGATGCAAGAAACTCCATGCCTAAATCTTCAGGTTGTTGAATGTGTTGGTAGCGTGAGGAAAGCTTGTCTACTGGTACGCCTAAGATTTTAGTATCAACGCCAGATTCGTCAGTCATTAATAGCATTCCGATAGGTCGGCAACGAATCACAACGCCTGGTGCTAATGAAAAAGGTGCGATCACTAACACGTCAACTGGATCGCCATCTTCTGATAACGTATGAGGAATAAAGCCATAATCACAGGGATAATGCATGCAAGTTGCTACAAATCTATCGACCATTAGCATCCCGCTTTTCTTATCGACTTCATATTTAATAGGGTCGCTGTGGGAAGAAATTTCTATGATGACATTGACATCATTTGGTACGTCACGACCGACTGGTAATTTTTCTAAGCTCATGTTCAATTCCTTAATTTATTGAGTGATGGGTTGTAAATTGGGGTCTAGCGCTATACGTTCATCAAAGACGAAGCAAGCGCCTTCGTAATGCGCGCCACCTTCGATAGCAAAATAATTTAAAATACCGCCATCCAGTTGGTAGACTTCAGAAAATCCTTTATTTAATAAATGGACGCCTGCTTTTTCGCAGCGTACTCCGCCTGTGCAGAACATAACGACGGGTTTGTCAGTCGGTAAATTTTCTGCTGCTTGAGGAAATTCACAAAAATCCTGAATATGGAGTTTTGTAGCATTTGCAAAAGTGCCGAACTCGATTTCATAATCGTTACGGGTGTCTAAAATAGTCAATTCACGGCCTTGATCTAGCCACTGCTTAAATTGCTGAGGTGAAACTGCAGGTGCGCGTTGTGTTTCTGGGCAAATTTCAGGTTGTCGGAATGTGATAATTTCTTTTTTAAGCTTTACTTTGAGACGTTTAAACGGCTGATTCGTGGAGTAACTTTCTCTAAAAGTCATATCGCTGAAGCTGGAATTAGCGGTAAGTTGTGCCTTAAAAGCATTAACGTCGGTTAAAGTGCCGGCTAATGTGATGTTAATTCCTTCTGGGCTTAGTAATATAGTGCCTTTTAGTGTTAATTCTTCGCATTTATTGAGCAAAGAAATGCGTAACTCAGATAAGTTATCTAAGGTGGTGAATTTATAGCCTGCGATGTTAAGAATTTGCATAAGTTTTGCGGCAAGTATGGAGCTAAAAAAGAGTGACCACTTTACTCGAGAAAGGCGGGAACGTCAAATCTAGCATCGCTTAGGACACCTCTCCCCT
>DHJK01000087.1:0-1072 GCA_002404295.1 Legionellales bacterium UBA4722 | reverse complement strand
AGGGGAGAGGTGTTCTAAGCGGCTATCTATATAGTTAAGCTCCACTGGAAAATTTCAATACAACCCAGTAAGCTATCCCCCTCTTCAGAAAAAAGGAGTTATCCATGGATTGTCTGTTTTGTAAAATTGCTCAAGGCACTGTACCCGCTGAGATTGTATACCAAGATAGTCAGGTTGTAGCATTTAATGATCTGCATCCTCATGCGCCCCATCATAAGCTCATTATTCCTCGTAAACATATTGCGACGCTTAATGAAGCAGGCGAAGAAGATACAGCTCTGTTAGGCCATTTATTGCTAACCGCCACGAAATTGGCAAAAGATAATAATATTGCAGAAGAAGGGTATCGATTAGTCATTAATACTAATCCGGGCGCAGGCCAAACAGTATTCCATATTCATGTGCATTTATTAGGTGGTCGTCGTTTAACTTGGCCTCCTGGATAAGTTTATAAATAACAAATAGGTGAAGCAGTGAAAGAGCATTTTAAAAAAATTATTGCGGCAATAGGCGAGGATGTTGAACGTGATGGATTAAAGGAAACACCGCAACGTGCAGCGACGGCATTGCAATTCCTGACGCAAGGCTACACGCAGTCGGTGGAGCAAATTGTAAATGGTGCATTATTTGAATCAGATAATGATGAAATGATTATAGTAAAAGATATTGAAATGTATTCATTATGTGAGCATCACCTGCTTCCTTTTATTGGTAAATGTCATGTTGCTTATATTCCTAAAGGAAAAATAATTGGGTTGTCAAAAGTGGCTCGTATTGTTGATATGTTTGCACGGCGATTGCAAGTTCAGGAAAGGCTGACAAAGCAAATTGCAGAAACGATGTTGCAAATGACAGGTGCATGGGGTGTCGGTGTTATTATTGAAGCCAAGCATTTGTGCATGATGATGCGTGGCGTGGAAAAGCAAAATTCTGTTATGACCACTTCAGTGATGCTGGGTGGTTTTCGTACAGATCATGGAACACGTTCTGAGTTTTTAAGCTTAGTGCGTAAAGAGTCTTAATATAACCTTAAGCTAATTCTTTTATAATTCTTTTACATTAACATTAAAAG
>DHJK01000070.1 GCA_002404295.1 Legionellales bacterium UBA4722 | reverse complement strand
GGGAGAGGTGTACTAAGCAGTTACGTTAACTACCTAAAAATTTAATCAAAAATGAGAAAAAACGCATGTTAAAAATCTACAACAGCATGACCCAAGAAAAAGAAATATTTCAACCTTTACAACCCAATAAAATCAATATCTATGTCTGCGGGCCCACAGTTTACGACTTTTGTCATATTGGTAACGGCCGCACCTATGCTGCATTCGATTTAATCATCCGCTATCTCCGCTGGCGCGACTATGATGTTACCTACGTGCGTAACATCACCGATATCGATGATAAAATTATTAAGCGCGCTAATGAAAATAACGAATCATTCGAAGCGGTTGTTGAGCGTTTCACGACTGCAATGCATGATGATTTTACCCATCTAGGTTTGTTGTCACCCAACCATGAGCCTCGCGCAACTGAGTATGTTCCTCACATTATTCAACTTATTGAAAAATTAATTCACAATAACAGTGCTTATGTAGCAACAAATGGTGATGTGTATTACGACGTGCGCCAATTTAAAAACTACGGCTGCCTTTCTCATCATAATATAGATCAACTTGAAAGCGGCGCACGCGTAGAAATTAATGATGTTAAGCGCGACCCTTTGGATTTTGTATTATGGAAGTTAGCAAAACCGGGTGAACCTAGCTGGGAGTCACCTTGGGGAGCGGGTCGTCCAGGTTGGCATATCGAATGTTCTGCAATGTCTACTTCCATCTTTGGTGATCAATTTGATTTGCATGGCGGCGGTAAAGATTTAATTTTCCCTCATCATGAGAATGAAATTGCACAATCAGAATCTGCTACTCAGAAAAAATTTGTGAGTATTTGGATGCATGCTGGGTATTTACAAATTGAAAAAGAAAAAATGTCTAAATCGTTAGGTAATTTTTTCACAATACGGGATTTATTAAAAAATAATAAACCTGAAGTATTAAGATATTTCATGATCAGCAGTCATTATCGTAGCCCTGTGCATTATTCAGAACAGGCGCTTACACTAGCGCATAAAGCGCTTGAGCGTTTTTATAATACGTTACGTGATTTACCCGAAGCGCCACCTTTGTCTCGTAGTGAATTTGAAAAGAGATTTATTGCTGCGATGGATGATGATTTTAATACTCCGATTGCGTTTGCTGTTTTATTTGATTTGGCGCATGAAGTACAGCGTTTACGTGATAAAGATTTAGCATTAGCTGCGCAGCATGGTTCTTTGTTGAAGCTGTTAGGTAGTGTATTCGGCATATTACAAGACAACCCCGATAATTTTTTGCAAGGTGAGGATGCATCTGTGCCTGTAGAAAAAATTGAAGCTTTGATTGCAGCACGTAATCAAGCGCGTGCAGATAAACAGTGGGCTGAAGGAGATCGTATTCGTGATGAGTTGCTTGAACTTTCTATTGTGTTAGAAGATGCAACTTCAGGTACAAAATGGAAGCGTATTTCGAAAATAAAATAAAATACTTTACCCTGATTTCTATTTCTCTTATAGTGACTCTTGTTTGTAGTTCTCAAAAATTTAATTATAGGAATTTCAATAATGAAAAATAAAATAGCAATGGGTTTAGGTTTAATGTTGGGTTTAACTGCAAATATCAGTTTCGCAGATGAAGTGATTCAATTATCAGGTGCAACAGAGCTCGTTACCAAGGGGAATTCTGTTAGTATTAAGTTAGACAGTCTGACACCCAATAAGTATTATGATCTAACATGCACACTTAATAATGTTTATGAAGAAAAAGATGTGCGTATGTTTGACCATCTTCATAGTCATGGTACTCCTCATAATATGGGCCCTGTCTTATTCAATAACAACAACATCACTCCAGTCCGTAACCATATCGAAGCTATCGTTGGCGATGATATGAATACGATTATCTTCCAGCAACTTGTTGTTGAAAAGGAAGTCAAAGGGGCAACTTTGAAGATTAAGGCAAGAAATGATAGCAAAACTACAAATCCATTTGGATTTTTAGGATTTGCTATTGAAGAGTGTCATGCTGTTTCAGCTCAGTCAGTAGCGAGTGATGGTATAGCTCCCGCAGTTTCTGAAACTTCTGAAACTTCTGAAGGTTCTGCAGCATCTTTGTAATGTAAATATAGTTTAGTTTTCTTAATAAATATGAGTAATTCTAAAAAATAGTTAAAGGAGTTTCGAATGATAAGAAATAAAATAGTAATTGGATTAGGTTTGATGTTGGGTTTGACTGCTGGCGTGAGTTCTGCAACTCCATTAGGTGGCAGCTCAGGGGAAGTGAATGTGGGTTCTCCTTTTGTGCTGAGATTAGATAAACTAGCTGGAATGGCGCCTGGCGTATATTACACCATTACATGTCAATTAAATAATATCCATCATTCAAAGTCTTTGATAGCGGGTGTTGAATTGGCTAATGGTAGTATGTTACCTGTGAAAATCAATACTGTAGATGCTGATAGAGCTGGGCTTAAAAGTTTTGAAGCACCTTTAGTAGCTGATATGAATACACTGGTGTTGGACAACGTTCATATAGCAGGTGCTACTACTGAGAAAAAAGTAGTAGATGTACCGGCTCATATCGTTGACAAAACTGTTCCTAAGACTACAGGTTGGTGGTTTTGGAAGAAGACTGAAAATACTGTTGAACATGTTAACGTAGAAGAAACCTATAAGAAGGTTTCACAAACTACATACAGTGATAATTTGACTTTTTCTGCGATTGATTCTCAGATGACTCAATTAGGCACAGGTTATAAAGTAGCGGGTTGTGAGGCGGTTGTTAAAGGTAGTGCTACACCTACATCAACTGATGCACCTGTAGCTGATACGCCAGTCGCTGATGTACCAGCAGACGCACCAGTAGCAGACGCTCCTGTAGCTGATGTAACACCAGCAGCCGATGCTCCAGTAGCTGACGTACCTGCAGCTGATGTAACACCAGCCGCGGATGCACCAGTAGCTGATACAGTATCTCCTATAAATCCTGCTTAATAAAAGAATAGTGGGTTTTCACCCACTCATTTTTTTAATCAAAACTCAACGCCTAGAATCTTCGGGTTTTATGCGTTGATCTTATTTTTATATAAACCATTCAGCGAGTTCCACTGGCCCAATCGTGAACGTGCCCGCGTGCGTGCTGAGCTATCCCCGCAAATTTTCACTAATAAACAACGTCATTGCGAGCGAAGCGAAGCAATCCAGCTCGAAAGCAATGCTTAGTACAACTAGGCCAGCTTTCTAACGCTTTGCTTTCGAGCTGTGATTGCTTCGCTTCGCTCGCAATGACGACTTTAGTTTTAGG
>DHJK01000034.1:21794-22918 GCA_002404295.1 Legionellales bacterium UBA4722 | reverse complement strand
TTTAAGAATGTAAATTTCTTTCGTCGCTAAATAATCCCATTTATATTCAAGACCAAATTTTGATTTCATTATTTTTTTACCTAAACCGCCATGGATAAACGCCCAGAAATCACCTGATTTTTTTCCTTTATTTTTTCCAATATGATTGATAATAGAATTATTGATGGCTGCTAATTTGTCTCCTGTTGAAAGAAAAGTGATATCAGGTTCTGAGGTGTCAGGGGTGGGCGATGAAATGTGCTGTCCCTTCTTTTTCATATCCACAGGGAAGTGATCGACTTTTTTATTTTTTTGGTCTATGGGGTTAGCTTGATATTGAGGATCCATGTGATAACTATCATGTAAGTCACCCTCTATTGAACCGCCTGTTCTACTACGCAATGCTCTAATCTCTTGATCAACTTCTGCAGACTCTTCGGCTCGTTTACGTAGTATGCTAGGTTTTACAAAACCAAGAAATCTTCCCCAGCCTGTTTTTGTCCCTGACGTCGAAGTATAAGCAGCAGAAGATGCATATTTACCCTCTTCAGTAAATTGTTTATTTAATGTAAAACTCTCTAGTTTTATTGGAGGCGTTATTAAAACAGCTGTGTTTTTAGCTCGCAGCATCGTTGATGAAACCACAGTAGGTGGTTGATCAGGATCACTTAAAAAATGATGAGTATACTGATTTGTTTGTGCATCATGAATGCCTTCTATCTGCCTTTCTGAAAGCGGTGCATTGGGAGAAAGTCCCCCCATTTTTTCTTTTGCCCCTGACTCACCATGACGTGTTAGTAATACGTGGTCTACAATAACAAATCCTGGAAATTTTTCTTTGATAGCTTTTATATCCAGTTCTCTTTTTATCGACATTGAGCGTTCCACAATTGAACCTTTTAGTGCTGGATTTTTATCATTTGTAGTAAAATGCCCCAGTAAAAATGCCATGTCGGTTTTATATTTTTCTTCCGCCGGCAACTCCACATGTTTTTCATCATATTTGGCTCTTAATTTTTTTTCTTTACGTTTGTTACCCATAACCCCTCCTATTTATAATATGCAGGCATATCACGTTTGTATATCCATACTAAGGTGCTTTTTTTCAGTATAGTGCATGAATTAAATAAATGTTTTTTAATTCT
>DHJK01000034.1:13029-21601 GCA_002404295.1 Legionellales bacterium UBA4722 | reverse complement strand
TTTTAATAGATATTTACTGGGTCGCTTTTCATTGGGAGCAAATGGTAGTATCCTTAGATGTTCATGAAATGGATAAGAGTACTATTAAATAACTAATAGAGTACTGAAGGAGTAATAACAAAATGACAACAGGGATTAAGAAAAAAAAATCTTTTTTTGTTACACTGTTACAGTGTTGTTTTATGACTTTTATTTATAGTCTTCCTCAGCTAGTCAATGCCAATTCAGCCATCACGACCAAGCCATCAGATTCATCTTCTATTAAAGTAGGTTCAACAATAGCCTTAACAGGCGTAGTCGGACCACACGGACGAAATGTAACCCTAGGCTCGCAAATTTACTTCGATAGAATCAATGCAGCAGGCGGCATTGCAGGACGAAAAATACAATTCATTACATTAGATAATCAATATGAACCCGATTTGGCAGGGCGGTTGACTCGTCAATTAATTGATAAAGAAAACGTATTAGCACTTGTTGGATTGCATGGATCAGGTATTGTTGCAGTGATCCTACCCATTGCAATTGAAAAGAAAACGTTGCTATTCGGCGTTTGGTCAGGCCCCGATAGTTTATATAAATCACCCCCTGATCGTTACGCAATTAATCTTCGTCCTTCGTATGCAGAAGAAGTAACTGAAACAATAAAAGGTTTGTTATCTATCGGAGTCAAGCCCAATGAATTTGCTTTTTTCACACAAGATGATCCTTCAGGTGATTCTGTCTATAGTGCAGCTATTAGGACGTTAAAAGCATCAGGCTATAAAGATGCTGAAAATCTACCACATGGACGTTACGAACGTAATACATTAAATGTCGAACTTGGGTTAGCAAATATCCTAGATCAATTTAAAAAAACCCCTCCCAAAATAATGATATTAGGCGGCCTGACAGAACCTAATGAAAAATTTTTTGCATTAGCCAGAAAAGAATTCCCTCATACTCGTTTTGTTGTGATATCAGGCCAAATGGATACAAAAACATTAACTAAAAATGATGATGATTATGTAATCGCAGCCCAAGTAGTGCCTCCACTTGATTCTGATTTAACGGCAATTCGTGAGTATCATGAAGACTTAAAAAAATACGGAAAAGGTGCGAAGTCATCCTATATTTCATTAAATAGTTATATGTCCGCAAGACTTTTTGTTGTTGGGTTAGAGAGGGCGGTAGCTCAAGATAAATTGACTCGTGAAGGGTTAATAGATGTTTTTGAAGAAATGAAAAATGTGGATATTGGGATTGGGATTCCAATTAGCTATAACAAAAGTGAGCATACGGGGATGCATACTATTTGGGTGACGGTTTATAGGGATGGGAAATTTGTGTTAACAGATTGGGGGCAGTTGAAGAAGTAGAAACAAGGCACCCCATCTACAGAGAGACGTCCAAACCGGCCCCAATATATATCCACTCTTACCCTCGGCAATACTTCTAAGATTGAGTTAAGAGGACGGGGGGGTTAATGCAGGCGACTCGATGCCATGGATGGCATCATAAACGACAGGGATGTTGTGTTTGGAGCTAGCATTAATCCCCCCGTCCTCTTAACTCAATCGCAGCCCCTGCCCCAATCTTTTAGCTACCAAAATTCTAAAAACCAAAATCACAAATTAAAATCTTCCCCCAAATACACTTCCCTAACTTGCCTATTCATCAAAATAGTCTTAGGCGCCCCCTCGCAAATAATCTCCCCCTGATTCACAATATAAGCCCGCTGACAAATATCCAACGTCTCCCTCACATTATGATCCGTAATCAACACCCCAATATTCCGATTACACAAATGCGTAATAATCTGCTTAACATCAATCACTGAAATAGGATCAATCCCCGCAAACGGTTCATCGAGTAAAATAAACTTAGGATCAGTCGCCAACGCTCGCGCAATTTCCACACGTCGCCGCTCCCCTCCCGATAAACTAATACCTAACGTATCCCGTATATAAGCAATATTAAATTCTTGCAACAGCCGCTCAAGATTCTCTTTTCGTTCCGCCTTCGTTAAATTATCACGTAACTCCAAGATCGCCATAATGTTATCAGCCACACTTAACTTACGGAATATCGACGCTTCCTGCGGTAAATACCCCATACCCAATTTAGCCCGCACATGCACAGGTAAATTCGTAATATCTTGGCCATCTAAAATAATCGTCCCGTGCGTGCAACGAATCAAACCCACGATCATATAAAAAGAGGTCGTCTTACCCGCGCCATTAGGCCCAAGTAATCCGACAATTTCACCCCGATTGACTTCAAGCGAAACATTCTTTACAACATCTCGCGATTTATATTGTTTACTAATGTGATCGACACGTAATGTATTCATCATTTTAAGGGTTCAGGTTCAATAGTAATAGTGGCCCGACCTTCTTTAGATGCGGGAGCTGTGACAACTTGGTCTTTTATATTATAGATGATACGCGGTCCATGAAAGCTATTTTCTTTTTGCGTGACTAACACATCTTGCTCAAGCACGACAGTCGCCGTAGGCGGATAAAATGAAATGATTCTAGCTTTTGCAATCAATAGGGGATCACCTAATTTAGGTATCGTCGTATATTCGGCAAGTTTATGAATACCTGTAGCAATAGCCGAAATCATTTTATGCTGTTTATTTTTTTGCGTGACTAAACGATCCGCGGTGAGATGAGAAGTGCCTTGGTCAACTTTAACATTTCCCTCATACGTATCGATACCTGTTTTGTAATTGAAAATAGAAGAGTCTGCAACAATATTAAAAGGTTTAGCCTGGTCATCTTGTAATGCAAAAGAAAACGTAGGCGATAACAATAAAACAATGATAAGAAGTGCACGGTTAAGAGGCATTGGGTAGATATTCCCCTTGTGCTTTTGAAAGCAGCTGAACAGTACCTTCATGCAGATTCGCAAGCATGCCTAAGCCATGGATGGTTGTGCTGGGCTGAATTACCGTCACATTATCATCGGTTTGGGCAATTTGTTTATTGGGAAAAACAGTGAGCGTTGCTGTGGTCATTGTTGTAGTGGGATTAGCGCTATCGTTGATATGATGAACCACGACGTTTTCCCAAAAATATATTTTATCCAAGCCCTGAGTTGCTTTTGCATGGCGTGAATCAATAGACCAAGGCTCGGGAGACTCTCTGTAAAGCGTAATATGAGGTGTCTCAATATCCGTGGTGTCATTATCAGCATAATGAACCATTTTCGGTGCTTCTACTTTCAGTGACGGATTGCCTTCTTTGTTGATAATAGTTGCGACTACATTTTCCATAAATGCATCAGGGCGATGCGCTGCATGTGTCGCGATTATTTCTGGACGCTTAGAGCCCAAGATAGACCACAAACTTAAGCCAAGCGTGAGGATCATTAAAAAACTGATGATCGAATTTTTTAATGATAGCATCGTGATTACCTTGCTAAGTAAGAATCAATAATGGTTTGGTAAGTCCCTTGTGATTCCATGATGAAATCACATATTTCGCGAGCAGCACCTTTCCCCCCTTTTTTCTGCGTGACCATGTGCGCGTGTTGCCGCATAATTTTGGGTGCATTTGCAACGGTGATGGCAAGCCCCGCACGGCTAAGAATAGGTAAGTCAGGCAAATCATCGCCCGCATAAGCAATTTGTTCATCGGTTAAATTTAACTTTCGTTTTAAATCTTCATACGCTATGAGTTTGTTGGTTTGTTGTTGGTAAACATGCGTAACTCCCAAATCTTCCATCCGACGTTTAATAATAGGCGATTTGCAGGCAGTGATGATCGCAATCTCAACACCTGTTTGCAATAAATGCCGCATACCTTGTCCATCATGAACATGAAAATGTTTAGCTTCAATGCCGTCTTGTCCATACAGCATGCCGCCTGCTGTTAATACACCATCGACATCCAAAGTCAGTAGTCGAATTTTTTTTGCTTTTTCAATTAAAGTGTCCATTATATTATTCCTCGTTTATTCAAAATTTTGATTAAATAATGCCAGCACGTAAAATATCTTGTATATGAACAATACCAATAGGGTGATTTTCTTCATTCACCACAATCAAAGCCGTAATTTTGTGAGTCTCCATCATATGCAAAGCTTCAGCGGCTAACGTACCGGTTCGAATAACCTTAGGTTTTTTTGTCATGACTTGATGAATGTAAGTGTTATGAATATCAGTATTGTTATCAAATGCGCGGCGTATATCGCCATCTGTAAAAATACCGGCTAATTGATTATCTTCATGCACAATAGTCGTGATACCTAATTTTTTTTGAGTCATTTCTACCAAGGCTGTTTTGAGTAAGGCATCAAAGTTCACTTTTGGAATGGCGTGACCCGTATGCATCAGTTCATCGATTCGTAATAATAATTTTCTTCCCAATGTGCCGCCCGGATGAGATTTTGCAAAATCTTCGGCAGTAAAGCCGCGTTTTTCTAATAATGAAATAGCTAAAGCATCTCCCATCACCAGCGCTGCGGTAGTGCTTGATGTGGGTGCCAGTCCTAAGGGGCAGGCCTCTTTTGTTACGCTGACATCAATGTTCACAGTGGCGGCTCTTGCAAGTGTGGAGCGTGGGTTGCCCGTCAGTGTAATAAGCATAAGTCCAAGCCGTTTGATAAACGGTAATATAGCGAGCACTTCTTCTGTTTCGCCAGAATTTGAAAGTATGACGACCGCATCTTTTGCAGTCATCATACCAAAATCACCATGCTTGGCTTCACCCGGATGGATGAAAAAAGCAGGGCTACCCGTGCTTGCAAAGGTGGCTGCAATTTTTTTACCAATATGGCCCGATTTGCCCATGCCCATGACAATAATTTTGCCTTCACATAAAAGCAGGTGCTGGCAAGCGGCGGCAAACGTGTGATCAATGCGGTCAATGAGCGAGTGAATGGTATTCGCTTCAGCTTCAATGACGGCGCGACCCAGTGCGCATATTTTTTCGATTTCATGCATGAGAACAAGTACCTTCCTAGGATGTGTTTTGGTATTAGTTTTAATCAGTGAGGTATTTTAGCACTTTATTAAAATAATTTTTACTAAAATTGCCCTGGTTGCTATAATGCGGTCAACAGCTCAAAAACGGTGTTTATGAAAAACCTCATTGAAATTAACAAGTTAGGCTTTATGCGCAATAATCGCGCAATCTTTCGTGATGTCGATATTTTGATTCCTCAAGGCAAAGTCACTGCTATTATGGGTCCAAGCGGCACCGGCAAGACAACATTACTACGTTTGATCGGTGGTCAATTGACTCCGGCCAAGGGGAGTATCAAGGTCGCGGGACAAGAAGTACCCAGATTAAGTCGTAGCGCACTCTATAATTTACGTAAGCGCATGGGCATGTTATTTCAAACAGGCGGTTTATTCACCCATTTAACGGTGTTTGAGAATGTGGCATTCCCTTTACGTCAGCATACTCAATTATCTGATGCGATGATTCGCAGTTTAGTATTAATGAAGTTAGAGATGGTAGGATTGCGTGGTGCAAGAGATTTAATGCCCAGTGAATTATCAGGTGGTATGGCTAGACGCGTCGCACTGGCACGCGCTATTGCCTTAGATCCTGAATTAATTATGTATGATGAACCCTTTTCAGGACAGGATCCCATTTCTATGGGTGTGCTCGTTAAATTAATACGTACCTTAAATGATGCGTTGGGGCTTACGACTGTGATTGTTTCTCATGATGTTCAAGAAACGTTAAGCATCGCTGATTATGTGTATGTCATCTCAGATGGTAAAGTGATAGGTCAAGGTGACGCAGATTCAATCAAACACGATCAATCACCACAATTACAACAATTTTTACGCGGCTTACCGGATGGCCCTGTACCATTTCATTATCCTGCAGACACACTGAAAAACGACTTGATGGGTGAGGGCGCCGCATGATTAATCAAGTTGCAGCATTAGGCAGTCTTGGTATAGAGGTAGTCAGAAAATACGGCAAAGCCGGTATTATATTGTTCCGCGCTATTTTTCGTGTGCCTAATATACGTAAAGGATTTCCATTGGTCGTGCAGCAGATTTATGCTGAAGGCGTTCTTTCCTTATTAATTATTATTGTCTCGGCGTTATTTATTGGGATGGTTGTTGCTTTGCAAGGTTATCACACCTTATCAAAATTCGGTGCTTCACAACAATTGGGGCCTTTGGTTGCGCTCAGTGTGGCGCGCGAATTAGGTCCTGTTATCACTGCATTGTTATTTGCAGGGCGTGCGGGATCCGCTTTGGCTGCTGAAATTGGTTTAATGAAAGCGACTGAGCAATTATCCAGTATGGAGATGATGGCCGTAGATCCATTGCAGCGTGTCATTGCACCCCGCTTTTGGGGCGGTTTTATTTCATTGCCGCTGCTTACGATTATTTTTAATATAGTTGCTATTTACGGTGCGTATTTAGTAGGTGTCAAATGGTTAGGGATGGATGCCGGTGCATTTTGGTCTAATATGCAATCTGCTGTCGATTTTCGTTTGGATATTTTAAATGGGATTTATAAAAGCGTGGTATTTGGTGTAGTGGTCACATGGATAGCCTTATACCAAGGGTATGATGCAGTACCGACATCAGCAGGCATTGCAAATGCCACAACACGAACCGTTGTTTATTCGTCGTTGGCTGTGTTGGGTCTGGATTTTGTATTAACAGCGATGATGATTGGAGGGTGGTGATGTTATCGCAACGGGTTATTGAAACATTAGTAGGTTTGTTTTTATTGGCTGCTATTTTGGCACTGATGGCCTTAGCATTTAAAGTCAGCGGGTTAACAACATTTTTTAAACAGGACGGCTATAACGTGACAGCCGCTTTTGAAGATATAGGCCAGCTTAAGGTCAGAGGTTCTGTTAAAATCGCGGGGGTGACTGTGGGTGAAGTCACGGGCATTATGATAGATCCTGCTTCTTATAAGGCAGTTGTTACACTCAGAATTAATTCGACTGTCAAAGATATACCGAATGATTCATCAGCCAGTATTTTAACAGCCGGTTTATTAGGCGATAACTATATTGCAATTACGCCGATGTACGGCACTGTTTTCTTAAAAAATGGCGATGCAATAGAAGAAACTCACTCAGCTATGATTTTAGAAAAACTCATTGGACAATTCTTATTTAGCATTGGCCATCCGGGTGATAAAGCAACAGATCCATCTACAGACACAGCAGATAAAGGAGCAAAGAAATGAAGAAAATAATCACGGTATCGCTCATGATATTGGGTTTAATGTTAGGTGGTATGAAGATTGCAGCGGCCAATAACAGTGATCCCGTTAGTATGGTGCAATCCCTCGCAAATGAAATGATTGCAAGCTTAAAAGCGCATAAAGCCAGTTTGAAAACCAATCGATCGCTAGTTTATTCGTTAGCGTACAGCATTGTGATTCCTCATGCAGACTTGGATGAGATGTCGCAGCGTGTGGTGTCCCCCCAAGTATGGAAAAATGCAACTCCTAGCCAACGCGAAGAATTTAAAAAATTGTATACTAATTTGTTAGTTAAAACGTATTCATCAGCTTTAGCTGATTATACCGATCAAACTATTCGCTTTTTCCCAGTTCGCGGCAGCGCAGGTAACTCTGTCACTGTTAATAGTAAAATTGTTCGTTCAGATGGCCCTTCTATTGATGTAAGTTATAGATTGCACTTAAAAGGCTCTCAATGGCTGCTCTATGATATGTCCGTTGAAGGTGTCAGTATGTTGAGCAGTTGGAAAGATCAACTCAGTTCAAAAGGCAGTATGGAGCAATTAATACAATATCTCAAACAACGTAATGTTCAAAGAGCAAGGTAAGAATCAATGAAAGCAACCGCAACAATCGTAGATGAACAAAGCCGGCTGATCGTATCAGGCGAGCTGAATTTCGAAACGATTGTTGTGTTGTGGAAACAAAGCCTGTCTTTATTAGCCAAACATCCCCGCATCGATATTGATTTGTCAAAAGTCACCGTTTCAAACAGCGCCGGCCTTGCATTATTACTGGAATGGCTGAAATACGGCAAACGTGAAAACAAAGTAGTTATCTTCACAGCAATCCCCGCCCAGCTGCGATCCATTGCGTCTGTGGCGGGTGTTGATTTCATGGTATAACATATCTACATTAAAATATAGATTGTGCAATGTCGATATCATTATTAATTAACCTGAGTTATAGATAACTTAAATCACGACTCCGCATTAATCACCAAAAACACCGCCCCCGACCCACGTAACACATTCAGCAACAATCGTGTCTTAGACCCCGCCACCACTTTATTAAGCTCAGAAATATCACTCACTTTTTGCCTATTAGCCGAAACAATCACATCGCCAGGATGCAAGTCAGATTGCCAAGCATTACTATCTTCTTCGACAGAAACAACCAACACACCTTTAATATCACCATGCCGTGGATCATACTGCGTAAAGTCCTTAAGCCCCACACCATAAAGCAATGGATTCATTTGCACGCTAACTTCTTTGCTCTTCTTCGGATCCCATATAATTGCAGTGACAGTCATGGGCTTGTTATCCCGTAATATCTGGATTTTTGCATTAGAGCCCACTCTCAAGAAGCTAATATCATTAACCACATCATTCGCATTTTTAACTTCTTCA
>DHJK01000034.1:12070-12962 GCA_002404295.1 Legionellales bacterium UBA4722 | reverse complement strand
TGCACGCCCACACCCAATGAACCGCGTTTCACATTTCCAAATTCAAGTAATTGCTGCATGACACTTCTAGCCATATTAATCGGTATAGCCAAACTTATCCCCGTTGTGCCCCGTTGTGCCGACAGCACAATAGCTGTGTTTATCCCGATGAGTTCGCCATCATTATCGATTAAAGCACCCCCCGAATTGCCTGGGTTAATCGCCGCATCTGTTTGAATAAAATTCTCTAAGGATTCAATACCCAACGCACTACGTTTTAATCCACTGATAATACCGGAAGTCACTGTTTGGCCAATACCGAAAGGATTCCCAATCGCAAAAACATGATCACCCACTTCTAAATCATTTGAATTTCCGTATACGATACCCGTTAAATTTTTAGATTGAATTTGCAAAAGCGCAACATCCGATGGATTATCAATACCCAGTAATTTTGCCGTGTAATGTCTACCATCACTTAAAGTAACCGCAATTTGTTGCGCATCACGCACAGCATGCGCGTTTGTAAGAATATATCCTTTTTTAGGATCTACAATGACACCTGAGGCAGTCGATGTCACTTTATCAGGAATATCACCATTCGCTATGTTTCCAGGAACCTGATTCTCTTTCTGCAAACGGAGGTACGTATCAAAATCCAGTATTTTAATCTGCGCTTTAATATTAACTACAGCAGGCGTTACTTTTTGTAACATGGCAGAGGAGGGGTGCTTTGCATTAGGAGCATCACTAGCGAAACAGTTGCTATTAACAAACAATCCCACTGTTAGAAACGATGCGAATAATACTTTAATTGTATTTGTATTCATCAAGGCAGGCTCCAAATAAGCAATATTTATCTATTGTATATAGCAATAGCAGTGCTGTCTAACGGAGTTTAGAAAGCTATCAA
>DHJK01000034.1:1151-11899 GCA_002404295.1 Legionellales bacterium UBA4722 | reverse complement strand
TAGTCTTTCCAGAGCTGATTAGTTACATTTAAGTTCAAAAGCAGCATTGAAAGACTAGGTTGCTTCGCTCGCGCTCGCAATGACGAAGGGTTATGGTACGTTCACGATAACAGTATGCTTTTATAGATTCATCCTGATCGGTACGATTTATTAGAAATAACGCTAAAAAAACCAAAAACATCCCGATCGGGTTGATTTTAACTAAAAATGTGCTATACTAATAAAGACATCCCGATCAGGACGATTTATGAAAATAACCAATGCTATAGATTTCGGTAAATGCATTCGTGCAACGAGAAAAAAAACCAGGCTCACTCAAGCCGATCTTGCAGCAGCATCAGGTATTGGAGATCGATTTGTTCGAGAGCTGGAAAAAGGTAAACCCACTTGCCAATTAGAGAAAGCGTTGCTAGTTGCAAGCATGCTCGGAATTAAAATTGAGGTCATTTTGCCGGGGTCTAGTGATGAATAAAAAGCAATTATCTGTTCGGTTACAAGGAGAGCCAGTTGGCATACTGGAGCAAACAGTGACTGGCAAAATGATTTTCTCCTATGATAGTTCTGCGACTCAAGTAGTCTCAGTAGGCATGCCTATTCGTGAGCAACCTTATAATGATGCGAGATGCGAAGCTTATTTTGGAGGATTGTTACCCGAAAGTGATACAGCTAAAAAAGCGATAGGCATGCAATATGGTATTAGTCATGGAAATAGTTTTGCTTTATTAAAAGCGATCGGCTACGACTGTGCAGGTGCTATTTCTTTTCATGAGATGAGTGAACCCGTCGTATCACAATCCTCCGTTACTTTAGAGGGGAAAATCGTTACAGAAGAAGATCTTTACACGCATATCAAAGCATTACCCAAAAAACCATTATTTTTAGGATTTGAAGGATTGCGATTGTCGCTAGCCGGTGTGCATGATAAAGCAGCCGTTTGTATCATAGATGGGAAAATCACGCTTCCTATAGATGGCTGCCCAACAACGCATATTTTAAAACCTGCTGTATCTGCATTTGAAGGAATCGTTGAGAATGAATATGTGTGTTTGCAGCTTGCCGCACAGATTGGACTTCCAGTTCCTCATGTTGAAATACGGCAAGCCAAAGAGATATCTTATTTATTAGTAGAGCGCTACGACAGACGCATTCAAAATAATAAAATTGCACGTATTCATCAAGAAGATTTTTGTCAGGCCTTAGGGGTTGTTTCTGCGAGAAAATATCAAAATGAAGGTGGGCCCAATTTTCTTGATTGTTTCAATCTTCTTCGCGATACAACGCAACCTGCCATAAACCGAAACAAATTAGCAGAGGCGATGGTTTTCAATTTTTTTATCGGCAATATGGATGCACACAGCAAAAATTTTTCTTTATTGCATACTACGCCATCTCAATTAGAATTGGCTCCTTTCTACGATATGCTATGCACCCGATTTTATCCTTCTCTTACTGCAAAAATGGCGATGAAAATTGGCAGCAAATATGAGGCGGATCGTGTTTTGCCAAAACATTGGGAGCAGCTATGTGCAGATATTCAGTATGCCTATCCTGCATTGAAGCGACTGATTAGTGCGCAAGGTGAATATATTCTTAAAGTAATGACTGAGAATAAAGCATTTTATACTGATGTAACAAAAAATGCGTTCATTGTTAATGCTCTCGTTGAGAGAATCACAAAAAATATCATTCGAATTTTAGAACAATTTCAAGATTAGCTTTTCCCGCCGCTATACACACCACACCTCAGGATGACAGCTTCGTATTTCGAAGTGTGATAGGTATATAAGCCCAGAAAAGACGATGTAAAATTAAAGAGAACCCACGTTTTTTGTTAACAATCCATGTGGCGTTCCTATATAAAGCAAGTTTGTTGCTTCATCAAGATAAACAAAAGGATAAGTATAACTGGTCGTTGTCTCATTTAACATTTCGGTAATGCTCATAGGAGCTAAGGAATAAGTGAAGCCTTTTTCTATTTTATTTTTATTACCCATGAATACAAAAGACTCGCCTAGCGCCCCTGCGCATGCACCCGTAAAAATTCTCCCTGTATTGCTGACATAAATACTACTTATTATTCTATTGTGCGACGCATAGTCTGATGAGCCATCCTGAGCAAGCATAGGGGACACAATATCAGTCTTATTAATTGGGTGATCATAGCCTATCTTTCCTGCCTTTAAGCCAGTATCTGTTCCGATATATACTACATCTTGCGCATCAATAAATAGACTAACTATACGTGTTTTGTCGAGAGGGTCAGATGATGTCTCAATATGATCAAAATCGAAAAGATATTTTTCTGGGTCAGTACTTTTCCCCATGAATAAACCAGCATCCTGTGTGCCCACATAAATGGCCTCTGCTGAGTCAATAGATAAGCTAGTGATTACATGAGAGTTTAATCCCATGTTGGAAAAGTAATAAGTATCAGGGTAACCAAACCAATGATGTAGCACTCCCAGAACAAATACACCATGTGCGCCTATAAAAACCCTTCCTTTTTTATCCATAAAAAGACTTGATATTTCATGCTGGGGACCAAAAGCCTTATCTTGATACAACTGAAAACGATAATGTCCTGCTTGATCTTTTGTCCCAATGAGAAAACCATCCGATGTTCCTGCATACACTATTCCATTTGTCCCCACCACAATGTTATTTACACACCGCGCTCCATCTTCGAAAATTGACGTGAATGTTGACGCATTTTTCTCTTTGCTAGAAATTCCTTGGTTTGTAGCTACATAAACCGTACCTTGCGCATCTACAGTCACACCATGTACCTGTTGATCATCAAGATAATGATTATCGGCATTGTTATTCTTCATAGGCATAGACGCAGGCATATTCGCCACTACTTTCGCCTTGTTACTCTTCTGAGGCGCAGATACATCCGCCAGCGCTAGTGTAGAAAAAAAGATAGAAAAGCAAACTATCAAAAGGTTATGACAGCCTTGACGAAGTTTTTTCACGTAGACACCTTGCTAATTAGATAGATTAATTAAAAATAGGAGCTACATTATATAGATAGGTTAAATTATTATCAAATATATTTTTAATGCCTTATTTAATATCAGGATTGTTAAAAAAATTTCTTACAGACTGTTACTCATCCAGATGAGCGTTGCCATGCTACCCCGAATCATCCCATCGCCCCGATAAGAAAAGAACCGTGCTTTATCTGAGTAGGTGCAATAATCGCCGCCATAAATAGCAGTGACACCCATGCGAGTAAGTTGTAAACGGGCGATGTCATAGAGGCTCGCTAACCAGCGTGCATTAGGGGAGGGTATAAAAGCGCTCTCGGACGCTGGATCTTGCGCCAGGAATTGTTCGCGTACTTCATGTCCTACTTCATAACAGGGTTGCGTAATAGCAGGACCAAGCCATGCGAGTACATCTATGCTCGCAAGATTTAATGTTTGAATAGTTTTGGGGATGATGCCAGCTGCTAAACCACGCCAGCCTGCATGAACAGCAGCCACTACAGTCCCTTGACGATTTGTGATTAAAACAGGCAAGCAATCAGCAGTAGAGACGAGACAAACTTGATTAGGTTGGTTACTAAAAACAGCATCCGCTTCTTTATTTTGATTTTCAGGCAAAGCGGGTAGTGCGATCGTGCTATGTGTTTGGTGAATTTTAATTGGTTTATTAGGAAGCGCTAACAGTTGTACCAAGCAGTCAAGATCAATTCTATTATTGTTATCAAGCGTGCTAACGCCACTATTGCGCAACGTAGTATATGCTTTAACGTGCGGTGGGGCAGGCCAATTAGGTTGAATATACGTTTCCGTCATGCTTTTGACTCTGCATCCTTTTTTAATATTTCAATCAACGCTTGCATATCATCTGGTAAAGGCGCTTGCCAAGTCATCGGTTCTTGTGTCACGGGATGGATTAAACCCAGCTCACTTGCATGTAATGCTTGGCGTTTGAATTGACGTAGTTGTTGTACTAAGTCGGGGGTGGCACCTTTAGGTAATTGTAAACGTCCGCCGTAGGTTTGATCACCCAGCAATGGATGTTGCACATACGCCATATGAACACGTATTTGATGCGTGCGCCCTGTTTCAAGCTGTACTTTAATGCGGGTATGCGCGCGGTAGCGTTCCATCACACGGTAATGCGTAACCGCAGGTCTGCCGGTTTCAATCACCGTCATAGATTTGCGTTTAACAGGATGACGGCCAATCGGTTGATCAACACAGCCACCACTGGTGAGCACACCAAAAACGATCGCTTGATAAATGCGTGTCATGGTACGCGCTTTTAATTGTTTATTTAACTTCATCAACGCAGTATGGGTTTTAGCAATGACCAACAAACCGGAAGTATCTTTATCTAAACGATGCAAGATCCCAGCGCGTGGCAGCTCTTGCAAGGCAGGGGCATGATGCAGCAACGCATTTAATAATGTATTGCTCATATGGCCTGCGGCAGGGTGTACCACCATGCCAACGGGCTTGTTGATGACGAGCAAAGCATCGTCTTCATAGACGATATCCAGCGCAATCGCTTGCGCATCCCAGACAGGCTGCGGCTTAAGCGTTGCGGACAGTATGATGGTTTCTCCACCTATCACAGTATCTTTGACTTTGGCTGCTTTGCCATCGACCGTAACTTCAGTGTTTTTGATCCAAGCCTGAAGTTGGGTGCGTGAATAATCAGGCAGCAATTTGGCGAGTGCCTGGTCTAAACGCATGCCACCTAAGTGGTCAGGGATAATGATTGTTTGTTCTATTTTCATAAGTGCGTGGATAATGCCAAAATTTGAGGTACAATGCACGCCATTGTTTTAATGCAGTATGGAATTTTACTAAAATGAAACTCATCAAATACGTTAATCTCGTCGCAGTCGTGCTTTTGCTCACTTTTTTAGCTGCTTGCTCTACAACGACAGATCCAGCAGAAACTTATAAAAATGAGACTGCGCAGCAAATCTTCCAGCGCGGTGAAGAAGCGTTACGTGATCATAGCTATCAAGAAGCCATTAAGCGTTTTGAAGCCTTAGAAGTGCAATATCCTTTTGGTCATGACACCGAAATCGCACAACTTCATCTGATCTATGCATATTATATGAACAGCGATTACGCCTTAGCAGAAGCCGCCGCTGATCGTTTTATTCATGCGCACCCCTCGAGTCCACACGTTGATTATGCTTACTTTATGCGCGGCCTCGCAAACTATTTCCAAAATATGGGTGTGTTTGAGCGCGTATTCACAGTGGACTTGGCAACCCGTGATTTGGGCCAAATTAAAAAATCCTATGCCGATTTTGTACACGTCATTCACGAATTCCCCAATAGCTACTATGCCCCGGCAGCCCACCAATATCTGGTCTACCTGCGAAACACATTAGCTAATCATGAATTAGAAGCGGCGCAATATTATTACAACATGAAAGCCTATGTCGCAGCCGCAAATCGGGCTAATCTTGTGATTAGACATTACCAAGGCTCATCCGCTGTACCTGATGCGCTTGTGCTGATGGTGAAGTCATATCGCGCCCTGCATCTTAAGCAAAATGAAGTCGATGCATTGGCGGTGTTGCAATATAATTATCCGAATTCGAGTTATGTTGCTGAGGCAGCGAAGGTATAACCTATTCTGTTATTCTCGCAAAGGCGCTATTGCCCCAAGTCTCTTCTCTCTCCGGGGGCAAACAAGGAAAGGGGAATAAAAATGTATTCCTCCTTAAAATTAACTCCATGATTATTAAGTAGATTGTCAAAAATAGGGATTACTTATCCCATTTATCCTTTCTCCCACTTTGATTTATTCCCACCCGTAGTCTATAATGAATTTACACAGTAATAGGAGGCTTTTATGCCATTAACATTGAAAAAAGTTAGACCCGATGCAAAAGGTAGGATTGTCCTTGGTGCATTAACGGAAGGTGTAAGTAGCTATACGATTACCAAAGATCATGGTCGAATCATCCTTGAACCTAATGTTGAGATTCCCGCTAGTGAAAAATGGCTCTGGGAAAACAAAACAGCATTACAGCAAGTTACAAATGGATTAAAAGACTCCGCTGCATCACGCACAAAGTCACGAGGCAGTTTTGCAAAGTTTATGGATGATGAAGAATGACATTTGAGTTGAAATTTACTGAACAGGCTGATAGTGATTTAACTTCCCTAGAAAAAAATGCACATTTAAGTAAAAGATTAAAAGCAGTCCGCAAGGCATTAGGGTATTTAGAAACCAATCCACGCCATCCAAGTCTTAACACGCATAAATTTAATTCTCTTCAAGGCAAACATGGCGAAGAAATTTTTGAAGCCTATGCTGAGAATAATACGCCTGCCGCTTATCGAATATTCTGGCATTATGGGCCTGAAAAAAAAGTTATTACAATTATAGCAATAACAGAACATCCATAGCTGTAATAGCTTATTCTACCGTCGTCATTGCGAGCGTGAGCGAAGCAACCTAGTCTTTCAGCACTGCTTATTAATCTAAATGGTTCTAATTAGCTCTGAAAAGACTAGGTTGCTTCGCTCGCCGCTCGCAATGACAGCTGTAGGTTGAGCTGATCAGATTGAATTACTCTTCATCATCCCAACTCAAAGCCCCACCCGTTTGATACTCCGTCACCCTTGTCTCAAAGAAATTCTTTTCCTTATTTAGATCCATAATTTCACTCATCCAAGGAAACGGATTCGTCGCACCCGGATATTGCTGTGGCAACCCAATCTGCACACAACGGCGATTCGCAATAAACTGCAGATATTCTTTAAACATCTCTGAATTCATGCCCAAGATACCGCGTGGCATCGTATCAACAGAATAAGCATATTCCATATCAACGCCGCTACGAATCATATCAATCGCTTCTTGTTTAAAATCCTCAGACCACAAATGCGGATTTTCAATTTTAATTTGATTAATCACATCAATACCAAAATTAAGATGCATGGATTCATCGCGTAAAATATATTGCAGTTGCTCAGCCGTGCCCGTCATTTTATTACGACGACCCATGGATAAGATTTGTGTGAACCCGACATAGAAGAATATCCCTTCAAAGATCACATAAAACGCAATCAGATCACGTAACAAGCGACGATCATTTTCAGGAGTTCCTGTTTCAAAATTTGGATCACCCAAGCTTTGTGTATACTTTAAAGACCAAGCTGCTTTGTGTGCAACAGCAGGCACTTCACGATACATATTAAATATTTTTGTTTCATCCATTCCTAAGCTTTCAATCACATGTTGATAAGCATGTGTATGCAGGGCTTCTTCAAACGCTTGTCGTAGCAAATATTGACGACATTCAGGATTAGTAATGTGTCTATAGACTGCTAATACCAAATTATTCGCAACCAATGAATCCGCAGTTGAAAAGAAACCTAAGTTACGCTCGATGATCATTCGTTCATCTTCAGTCAAGCCATTAGGGTCTTTCCAAAGCGCAATATCAGCCGACATATTAATTTCATTCGGCATCCAATGGTTAGCGCAGGCATCCAAATATTTCTGCCATGCCCATTTATATTTAAAGGGCACTAATTGATTGAGATCAGCACGGCAATTGATAATCCGTTTATCATCAACACGAATCCTTGCTGCTCCCATTTCCAACACTTCTAAGCCTGTTGCACCGCCTGCGGATGAATTCATCGTAGGGGGGTTAATATGTGCAGTCGACATTATTTTCTTCTCCAATTTATTGACACGCTTCGCAAGTCGGATCAGTGATCAAACAAGCCTTGGGTTCAGCATCTGCTTGCACCGCATTGAGTGCCCCATTATGAATAGTCGATTTTTCTGTATTCGTCGCACCCATACTACGTAAATAGTAAGTTGTTTTAAGACCTTTAATCCAAGCAAGACGATAGAGCTGATCTAATTTCTTGCCAGAAGGTTGTGCCATATACAGATTCAGTGATTGCGCTTGGTCTAACCATTTTTGTCGATGAGAAGCTGCAATAACTAACCAAGAAGGATCAATTTCAAACGCCGTCGCATACAATTGTTTGATAGCATCAGGGATTCGATCAATCTTAGAAACACTGCCATTGTAGTATTTCAAATCATTCACCATCACTTCATCCCATAAATTAGCCTCTTTTAGATCAGCAACAAGGAAAGGATTAATGATAGTAAACTCACCCGATAAATTAGATTTAACAAACAAGTTTTGATAAGTAGGCTCAATCGATTGTGAAACACCGCAAATGTTTGCAATCGTAGCTGTTGGCGCAATTGCCAAGACATTAGAGTTACGCATGCCCACTTTTTTCACGCGGTTACGTAGCGTATCCCAGTCTAATGTTTGCGTGCGATCTTGATCAAGATACTTGCCACGGCTTTGTTGCAATAATTCAATGGAGTCAATAGGTAAAATACCTTGGCTCCAGAGTGAGCCTTCATAAGTCTCATACTTTCCTCGTTCTTCTGCAAGCATCGCAGAAGCTTCAATGGCAAAATAACTAATATTTTCCATAGAACGATCAGCAAACTCAACCGCTTCGTTAGACGTGTAGGGGATGCCAAGTTTATATAGGGCATCTTGAAACGCCATCATCCCTAAACCAATGGGTCTATGCTTGAGATTAGAATGACGCGCTTGTGGAACAGAGTAATAATTAATATCAATGACATTATCTAACATACGTATTGCAGTATGAATGGTGCGACGTAATTTCGCATAATCTAAGCCATTCTCCGTCATATGTGCAATTAAATTCACACTACCCAGATTACAGACCGCAATTTCTTCCTGTGACGTATTCAATGTGATTTCAGTGCAAAGATTAGAGCTATGTACAACGCCCGTATGTTGTTGAGGCGAACGTAAGTTACAAGGATCTTTAAAAGTAACCCAAGGATGCCCGGTTTCAAATAACATACTCAGCATTTTACGCCATAAATTGATAGCAGGTAATTTTTTGAAATTTTGAATTTCTCCGCGCTCAGCTTTAGCTTCATACGCCACATATTTTTCTTCAAACACTTTCCCATAAGAGTCATGCAAATCAGGCACTTCATCTGGTGAAAACAGTGTCCATTCTTTTTCTTCATGCACACGTTTCATGAAAAGATCAGGAATCCAGTTGGCCGTATTCATATCATGTGTACGACGACGTTCATCACCCGTGTTTTTACGTAACTCTAAAAATTCTTCAATGTCTTTATGCCACGTTTCCAGATAAGAACAAAGCGCGCCTTTTCGTTTGCCGCCTTGATTAACTGCAACAGCTGCAGCATTGGCCACACTCAAGAAAGGTACAACGCCCAGCGATTTGCCATTAGTCCCTTTAATGCGTGCACCCATCGCGCGAACGTTAGTCCAGTCATTGCCTAAACCACCCGCGTATTTTGATAATAAAGCATTATCTTTAATACCTGCAAAGATCCCATCCAAATCATCCGGCAATGTGGAAAGATAGCAGCTGGATAATTGTGGGCGCAACGTGCCAGAGTTGAATAGGGTAGGGGTTGAGCTCATAAAATCAAAAGAAGATAGTAAGTTATAAAATTCAATAGCACGTTTTTCTTTTTCTTTTTCATTAATAGCAAGCCCCATCGCAACACGCATGAAGAATACTTGAGGTAATTCAAAACGAACACCATGACTGTGGATGAAATAACGGTCATATAAGGTTTGCAAGCCTAAGTAGTTAAATTGCAAATCGCGTTCTGGTTTGATGGCGGCACTCAGTTCTGTTAAATCAAAGGATTGCATTTTTTTATCTAGCAATTCTAATTGAACACCACGCTCAATATACGCTTTGAGATAAGTGTCATATAGCGTGGACATTTCTTCAAAAGTGGCTTTATCTTTAATACCTAAAAAACTAAGCGCTTCACTACGTAGATCATCCAAAAGCAAGCGTGCTGCGACCAGGCTGTAATTGGGCTCTTGCTCAATAAGAACACGCGCCGACATGATCAGTGATTTGCTGACTTGATCAACAGGTACGTTGTCAAAAAGATTACGTTTTGTATCTTCAATAATAAGCTCTGCCGACACATCTATTAAACCAGCGCATGCACTGTTAACAAGATGCGTAAGTCGATTGGTATCAAGCGGAACTATTTTTCCATCGTGTAGCGTGACATTTAATTGTTGACGGCCAGTGCCTGTCTCTGTTTCTTCTTGCTCACGCACTTTACGGCGTTCTTCACGGTAGAGCACATACGCGCGGGCAATTTTATGTTCGCCGCTGCGCATTAATAAAAGCTCTACTTGATCTTGAATATCTTCAATATGGATTGTGCCGCCACCCGGCATGCGACGATTAAAAGATTCTGAAATCTGGGTAACAAGGTTTTTTACGGTCTCATGAATACGCGCAGAGCCTGCAGCAGAAGTACCTTCTACAGCCAGAAATGCTTTAGTCATGGCGATCGCAATTTTATTGGCATCAAAAGGGGTCAGGGTGCCGTTACGGCGAATCACTTTTAAGTTGCCTGGCGCTGTGATATTGATGTCAAAGTGAGGTGTTTTATTTGAAGCGTTTGTGCGTGACATTACAGTTTCCATTTGGCTCCTCCCGAGCGCTGTTAAAATTGTTTAAGTGCTTATACTATATAGAGATTTTTTATGAAAACTACAATATATAGATATTTTTATCTGGATGAACACAAGATACTGTATATTTCTGAATAGCGCAAGTGGGTAAGGTGTGGGATTCCTGTGGATAAGTTGTGGGTAGTTACATGTTTTTTTTGGTATCTATAAGGTGAAGTTTTTTATAAATACGCAGCCGCTTAGGACACCTCTCCCC
>DHJK01000034.1:0-970 GCA_002404295.1 Legionellales bacterium UBA4722 | reverse complement strand
GGGAGAGGTGTCCTAAGCAGCTCTGTGTATTTATAAGCTAAGGCAAATTAATAAGTTACTGGCTGTCCAAGCCCATTTCAGGCAAAATCCCTCCTATTGTACCCAATGTTCAAGAGGCAACCATGGAAAAAGAACACACCATAGAAAAACGCATCCTTCCTCGCGGTATTTATCTTTTACCCAATCTATTCACCACCGCCGCCTTATTTTCAGGTTTCTACGCCATCATTGCTGCCATGAACGGTAACTTCGAGAATGCAGCTATTGCCGTCTTCATTGCCATGATTGCCGATACGCTAGACGGCCGAGTCGCCAGAATGACAAATACCCAAACCGCCTTCGGCGCAGAATACGACAGCTTGTCCGACATGGTTTCCTTTGGCATTGCCCCCGCATTGATGGTCTATCATTGGTCATTAGCCCATTTAGGAAAACTAGGCTGGATGGCTGCATTTCTCTACGCAGCAGGTACCGCATTACGCTTAGCACGTTTCAATACACAATCTCATGATACCGATAAACGTTATTTCCAAGGATTACCATGCCCCGCTGCAGCCGGTGTCGTTGTGGGCTGCGTCTGGCTAGGATACGTTTGTGATATTCAAGGAATTTTGATTTCAATCCCAGTCAGTGCACTGACGATAATTGCAGCTGCGTTAATGGTAAGCAAGATCCGTTATCACAGCTTCAAAAAAATTGACCTCAAAGGCAAAGTGCCCTTTTTTGTTTTACTAGTGCCTGTCTTGATCATTGCAGCGATCGCAGTAGACCCTCCACAAATGTTATTTGCCATCTTCTTTTGCTATGCTATTTCCGGCCCGCTGTTGACTCTGTTGGAGTTGCGAAAGATGCGTAGCAAGCATTTATTATTACACCCAAAAAAACGGAAATAATTCTCACCTTTAGAGGTAAAAATAGCTCACCTTACCGTCGTCATTGCGACTCAGAGCGTGGAGGAAGCAACCTAGTC
>DHJK01000098.1:959-2526 GCA_002404295.1 Legionellales bacterium UBA4722 | reverse complement strand
TATATATTTTTAAAAAATGCGCCTATAAATCACCATGCTGGATTATGTTTTCCAGCATGTCGTGCTCTAATACTGGCTTCTGCTTTTGTTTTTGTATTAGAATGCGCGATCACTTTCCAAGTTCCATTTTCATTCTTTAAAATAGGCCATCCTTTAGTTTGTGTTTTTTTACCTACTTTATAAGGCATAGTATTTCCTCCATTAAATTCACTTTAACCACCTAGTTTTCGTAATAATCGACTAATAGCTTGTAAATTTGCTGGACTTAAAAGCCCTTTGACTGACGAGCTGATTTGATGAAAATTATTATTTAGCTGATGAAAACCATCACTTATTTGGGTCAGCGTAGTATCTAATCTTACAATAATAGACGGAGTAGTAGGAATGACTGGATAAGGCTCATTGCCATTTTTAAGTAATGGTCTTTTATCATCGCCTTTGTCTTCAAGCAAAATGAATGCTGCGCCTGATAGCGCTCCTCTTAACGCTAATTTTGCTTTTGTACCTGCTGTTATAGGTGTGCTACTTTTAATTTTTAAACGTAATTCAACAAGCTGTGGGTTTTCCTTATTGATAATCATCTCATCGATTGTACCTACCTCCACACCATTAAATTCAACAGGACCATCTTTGTTTAATCCTGTGACTGATTCTTTCATTGAGACACTGTAAAAACTATATTTTTCAGTCGAGATTCCTGATGACAGCCAAATAACACCAAAAATAATGAGTGTTAACATGATTAAAACAAATGTGCCAGCAACAGTATAACGAACATTAGTTTCCATAATTTTCACTCATTATGCATGTTTTTAACTACGCGTCCGCGCGGCCCATTAAAAAAATCTTGAATCGATGCATCTGAATGCTGAATTAGTTTTTGTATTTTTTCAACATGTGATATTTTTCCATTTTCTAAAAAAGCTACACGATCTGTAACACGCCACAAAGTATCTAAATCGTGTGTAATTATTATGATAGTTAATCCTAACATAGATTGTAAATTCAATATTAATTGATCAAGCTCAGCAGCCGTTTCAGGATCAAGTCCTGTAGTAGGTTCATCAAGAAAAAGTATTTCTGGGTCTAACACAATCGCACGCGCTAATGCAGCACGTTTTTCCATTCCACCGCTCAATTCAGATGGATATTTGTTTGCAGCATCCATTTCCAAACCAACTGACACTATTCTTTGTATAGCTAACTCTCGAATCATCTCTTCATTAAGCTGTGTCTTTTCTCTAAGAGGGAAAGATATATTCTCTAACACCGTGAGCGCACTAAATAAAGCATTTTTCTGAAACAAGACTCCCCAATGTTTTTGAATTGTTTGAATTTTTTCAAGAGAGGCATTCATTAACTCTACTCCTAATACACGGATAGAGCCAGAATGAGGTCTCTGTAACATTAACATTTCTCTCATTAGAGTTGATTTACCTGAGCCACTTGCACCAACAATACCTATAATTTCACCTTTCTTTATGGAAAGATTTAAATGATTATGTATCCATTCATTGCCTAATTTCATTCTTAAATTCTTTATTTCTATAATTGATTTGTCTGTATT
>DHJK01000098.1:0-839 GCA_002404295.1 Legionellales bacterium UBA4722 | reverse complement strand
CTATAATTGATTTGTCTGTATTCATAATTTAAAGTTACTCAAAATAATAGAAAAAATCCCATCAACAACAATAATTAAAAAAATGGATAACACTACACTTCGTGTTGTACGCATCCCTACACTCTCTGAACTTCCATGCACTTTGATACCTTGAAAGCAGCTAACACTTGCAATAATTAATGCAAACACAGGTGCTTTGCCTAAACCAATCAGTAATGCGCGCAATGGTATTTCATGAGTAAAGCGAATTATAAAATCGTGTGGCATGACACCAAGTACGTTCTTGGACATTAACATACCGCCTAACACACCAAACATATCTGCCCATATAGTGAGTAGCGGCACGACAATCACAAGACCTATTAATCTGGGTAATAATAATAATTCAGCAGAAGTAATTCCCATGATGTTGATTGCATCCAGTTCTTGATTAATTTTCATGAGTCCAAGTTGCGCTGTAAAGGCCGAACCAGTTCTACCTGCAATCATAATTGCAGTTAATAAGGGCCCAAATTCGCGTAGAATAGAAAATCCTACTAAATTAACGATAAAAACATTAGCACCATATTTACGTAATTCATTACCCATTTGATACGTGATAACAACGCCTGTCATAAATGATATTAATGTAATAATGGGTAAAGCCGATGTGCCGGTTTTATTAATGACACTAGCAACAGTATTCCACCGCCATAATGTTGGGTGAGCCAGTAATTTCAAACCTTTCAAAAAATAATAAACCCACAAAATTAATAAATTCGAATATTTCATCTGCTTGTGTGAGGAAATATTTTCCTAACGCTTGCAACCAGTTTAGCACCTGTCTCTTATACACATCT
>DHJK01000141.1:7986-9827 GCA_002404295.1 Legionellales bacterium UBA4722 | reverse complement strand
AATGAATAATGACTTTTTATCTAAAAAGCTAACATTACTAAGAGATCATTGTAAAATTGAGCTCACCCAACAAATAAAATTAAAAAGTAAATTCTTAGCATTGTATTTAAAGCATAATGACTTTTATAAATTTCAAAAAATGGTGTTGCAAATTGCTGGTGTTTTAAATTTAGATGATAACTTATTGAAATCACTTAAATCAAACATAGGATATGTTGATTATGTTAGTTGTGATGATGATTTTGATGAAGAGAAAAAACCAGCTGCGCTTGTAAAAAATAAAGGGAAAAAGGACAAGCGTAAAGGTAAAAATCATGATGTGACGCTACATAAATTATCAGAGGTAGAGTCTGATGTCACGCTTGATTTTGCTGCCGCTTCTAATTCAGTACTTGCGACTGCTCCTGATGCGGTGTTTGTTAAAACGCTTGCGCCTCCTTTGCCTCAAAGCCCTCCAGCTGCAATGCTTCCTGTCATTGCTTCTAGCATTCCGACTGCGCATGTTAGCGTTCCTCCTTCGGATGCCTTGCCTGCTATTATAAATCCATTAAAGCCACTGGCGACTAATGATAATGAGTGGGAAGTGGTAAAGCCAAAATTACGTTATTCTGAAAATGTAACGATCACTGATCGAAATGATAGAAGAGTAAGTGACAATAAGCATAAAAGTGAGCTCCCTTTCATTAAGCCGACTTTTTCTCATGCTCAATCTTTATTTAATTCTAAAAAAACGTCGGTTTCTAGAAATTATGTTTTAAATAATAAAAAATCACCTCAAGTTGAAAATAAACTCGTTCCACCACCTTTGCCTCCTCTTCAATCGAATTCGATTTTTAAGCTAGAGATGAACGATAAAATATGGGTTTGGCAAGATGAATTACCCGAAGAGTTAATTGTTTTTTCTACATTTATATATAACTTGATCAAGCAATATCTTACTTTAACTGGTGGTTCTGTGACTTCATTGATATTGAAAGATCTGATATATGATTTTGATTGCCTCGTATTTTATAATAGAGAAAAGCTATTTATTTTATTGGAAAAAAATATAGACAAAAGTAAATTTCATATTAAATTGGTTGGAAAAGGATATGAAATTATAAAAATCATTGCGTATAAAAGAGAGTGCCTGCGTGTGTGAGATCTTTTACATGCAAACACCACCGCTTCCTGATCTTTCTAATGTGTCGATGAAGTCAGATGCGGCTTATATTAGCACTTTAAATGGAATATTTTATGTTAATAAAATAAAAAAGATATGTATTGAAATAACATCTATTCAAAATACATCCTCTCGTTCATCTATTAATAAATACAATGATCAAATTATTTGATAAAGAATTGAGACCCGTTTCTACAGGAAGAACGTTGAGTATTGCCGAGTTGCATACCATTAAAACAATCACGGGTCATTCTCACGCTAAATTATTAGAATTTGATATTGCGTGTTATGAAAAGTTTGGAAATCAGCTAAGTATCAATGAAAAAAATGTTGCGATGAAAGCTATTATGCAAGATCGCGATTTTAAACTGGCAGCATTATATACGGAGTTAATACCCGGGGACACCAAATATAAAATTAAAGGATTTAATGGTGCTGTTGAATCGGTCATTCATAAATTAATTAGTGCTGTTAATCCGGTGACATTATTTCGTGAGCTTCATGATCTGCTTCGTATTTTCCGATTAGTTAAAATTCGTTGTAAATACCCAGATTTTAAAATGGACCCTGATCTTGTGGCTATCATTGAAAAAACGGATTTCAATTTATTTTTTGAGAATTTTATTTTTAAAAATCCTGGTTCGCCTGAAAACTTGACTCATCTACGTCAGATTAATAC
>DHJK01000141.1:4666-7921 GCA_002404295.1 Legionellales bacterium UBA4722 | reverse complement strand
CTACGTCAGATTAATACTAAATTAAATGATTTATTTACCAAGTTCGATCCGGAAACTGTTGTTAATTTACTTTGTGAATTGAAAATTGTGATGGGTATGACTGGCATTACGGATTATGATCCGCTTTTAAAAACGGCAAGTGCATTTAGTGCTTATATGAAAACTATGCCACCCGCTTATAGAAAGACAGCTTTTTATTATTATATTAATGCTCATTTTCGTTTTCGCCCTGATAGTAATCATAAACTTAAATTAATGACTAAAGTTAGAGAAACGCTAGAGCCTAAAGCGGAGACTCCTGAATTTGATGCGCATGTCTCTTATATTGAAAGAAGTACATCCAATCGTATGCTGCCGCTTAATGTGTATAATAAGTTTGTGCCTAGTCCTGCGTTTTCTCATATGATTTTAGACATTAAATTGTATTATATGAATCATCCAGTGCAAGAATCTAAAGTTGTGGCTCCGCCGTTATCGCTTACTTTTGGCGATTAGTGCATACATATCTCGTAACAGGTGATTCTGTTGAAGAAATAAATGAATCAGAAAGTAAGCAATCTGTATCTGCTAGAAGGCCGTATTGAGTTTTTTTAGTAACTATTCGTAAAGTATCTCTTGAATTTTCACCATTTATTCACTATGATTAATTATGTGAACAAATGGTGAATATTTTATGTCGACTCCTTTACAAAACAAAATATATCAATTTATTACCGCCTATCTTGATGCGCATGGCTACTCGCCTTCTTTTGAGGAAATAGCCATAGGTGTTGGGATGAGTGCGCGTTCTGTGAGTCTGGTGAGTCGGTCTGTTCATGCCTTAGTCAATGAAGGCAGGTTAGTGTTTTATAAAAAAGGCCATCGTAATCTTAAACTTCCTGATTCAAATTCTCTGTCGTTGCCAGTGCTAGGTAAAATTGCTGCTGGCTCTCCTATAGAAGCGATTCCCGATTATCGTGCGATTGATGTGGGGTGGTTATTAAAAGGGGAAACACACTTTGTTCTTGAAGTAAAAGGCGATTCAATGATTGATGAGGGTATATTGAATGGCGATTTTGTTATTTGTAAACATACCTCTGTTGCTAAAGAAGGTGATATTGTTGTCGCGTTAGTCGATCAAAGTGATGCCACGTTGAAGCGAGTGTCTTATCAAGTGAAAGGAATGGTGACGCTGATTCCTGAAAATCCTCATTTAAAACCAAAAGCTTATTTACCTCACCGTATTCAAATACAAGGATTGTTTATAGGCTTATTACGTTTAAATAATAAGGTGACTTATGTGGAACAATCCCATTGAACCTACAGCGCATTGGCAGCGCGCTATTATTCTTGTAGATATGAATGCATTTTTTGCATCCATTGAACAACTGGATTCACCGGAGTTACGCGGAAGAGCCGTGGCTGTTACGAATGGGAGAGAAGGTACTTGCATTATTACCGCGTCTTATGAAGCGCGCTCCTATGGCATAAAAACAGGGATGCGATTATACGAAGCTAAACGTTTATGTCCGCATCTGATTCAAGCGCCTTCAAGACCCAAAAGGTATATTGAAATTTCACGTGCCATTATGCATTCACTGACGGCATTGACGCCTGATATCGAAATATTTTCAGTGGATGAAGCTTTTTTAGATGTTACTCGTTGTCAATTTTTATTTGGCACACCGGATTATATGGGTCAGTTAGCTAAAAAATTGGTATTCAATGCTTCAGGACTGCTGTGTTCTGTGGGTGTCAGCGGCGATAAGACCACAGCAAAATTTGCTGCTAAATTAGTTAAACCAGATGGTTTAACGGTGATTCCACCTTGGGAATCAGCAGCAAGATTACACTATGTACCTGTGACTGAATTATGCGGCATTAATCGCGGCATCGGCTCTTTTCTTGCAAAGCATGGTGTTATTTATTGTGGTGATATGGAAAAATTACCGATTAGTATTCTCGCTAAACGCTTTGGGAATGTGGGCAGACGTATTTGGTATATGTGTCAAGGCCGTGATCCTGATCAAGTGCATATAAAAATACCGAATCCTAAATCGATGGGACATGGAAAAGTGATGCCGCCTAATACGACAGAGGAAATAGTCGTTGAAACTTATTTAATGCATATGTGTGAAAAATTAGCTGCACGTTTACGAGGACATCATTTTCAAGCACAACATTTTTTTGCGGGTGTGCACAGTCGGGAAATAGGATGGTTAGGTACGACAGGGCAAACGATGCAACCTTCGCATGATGGAAGAGAAATATTTCAATTGGCCTTGTTTTTATTACAACAAACTTGGCAAGGTGAGCCTGTTTGGAAAATTCAAGTAACTGCGCTTGATCCGCGGTCGGGTGGGTATCAATTAGATTTGTTGGCGCAAGAGAGTGATAAACGTAGTAGTCTTAATCGGGTGCTTGATGAAATCAATGATCGTTATGGTGAATTTACGATAGCGCCGGCAACGCTGTTGCAGCGATCGAAGATGCCTAATGTGATTGCACCAGCGTGGAAGCCGGTGGGGCATCGGCAGACTATTTAGTATTTTTAGCGTGTTTTGAACGTGTCTGTTGTTTTTGTGTAATATTTGGGGAAACATGGACGTGTTCACGATGGGTGCGGTGACGATTGCTGGGTAGTTTTTTTGCGAGGGTTGTTATGCCGACTGCAGTTATGTTCCATCAGCAAGGCAAAGCTCATACTATTTATTTTAGTCATGTAAAAGCTGTTTTGCCGGTTAGATTAAAAAATGGCGAGACAGCGCTTGTGCATTGGGGCAGGCGATTTCATGAAAATAGTGAAATGCCGCTGGGTGGTTGGGCAATGCAGAGTGCTATACATGAAGGAAAATGGAATTATTTTTCACCTAAGCCTGTTAAGTTATTGATTGAGAAATTTATGAAAATTGATTATGAGGGTCATAGTCAATGGTATGAAGTGACACGAGGGCAATGGATTCAAGGTGTTCTTTTGCAAGAGGGGAATGAGTGCCGGGTTTATATAGTCATCGTTATACCTGATCGGTTGGATGTTTGTTATAATCAGTGGCCTAAGATTATAATGGGCTGAATAGTAAGCATACATTATTTAAAGTCGTTGAACTTAAGCAAGCAAGTGATGGGATTTTACAGCTCATACCTTCGGCTGCAGGGCTTGAGATATATACTTTTACATTTGGGGAGTGAAGGCATGTGTCCCCTCGTAACGTCATTGCGGGCTCAGTTATTCGCACAAACTTAACTTTAACTTAAATCGTCATTGCGAGCGAAGCG
>DHJK01000141.1:0-4585 GCA_002404295.1 Legionellales bacterium UBA4722 | reverse complement strand
GAAGCAATCCAGCTCGAAAGCAACGCTTAGTACAACTAGGCCAATTTTCTAAAGCTTTGCTTTCGAGCTGGATTGCTTCGCTTCGCTCGCAATGACATTGTTTATTAGAGAAAAATTCGTAGAGATAGGCTCAGCTCGCAATGAGGATTCTGAATTTATTTATTACAAATAAATCAAGTTAGGCGTTTTCTATGAGTAGTGCACACAGTTTATCTTCAAGCTCCTGATATCTCTTCGGCGAGTCCACAAACCCATTAATCATAATAGAAAAAATAAGCGTCCTTTTTTTCCGTGTATGAATATAACCTGATAATGTGCTTACTGCTGTTGCAGTTCCTGTTTTAGCATGAACTTTACCAACCGTGTTTGATTCGACCATCCGATTTTTGAGTGTGCCATCGATGCCACTAATAGGTAACGCCTGAATAAAAACAGATGCATATTTGGAAAGATACATTTTATACAAGAGCGTAACTATTTGCTCTGGCGTTAAAAAATCATAACGTGAACCACCGCTTCCATCAATAAGTGTTGTATCAGGAATGGTAAGCTGCATGGATTGACTTATGATGTTTCGTACAGCCTCACTGCCATTTTTAAAACTACCAGGTTCTTTTGAATAAAGCGATCCCATGGTTTTGAATAATGAATTAGCAATTGTATTATCAGATTCTTTTAACATGGTTGTTACTAAGCTGTATAAAGGCGGCGAATTCTCACTGATTAATAAAGGTGGTAATGAATCCAGTTTTTTAAATTCGATAAGATGTGTATAGATAATTTTATTTTTATTGAGTAAGTAAGTTAAGAATAACTGTATAGCTTCTCTAGGATTATCAATAGCCATCTCGATCTCTTTTGGTTTCGCGGCAGTATTAATGCACCCATTGATACTATAATTTGCATTGTTGTCATGATTTATTTGCACAGTACAGTTAGAATTAGTTGAAGCGCGAGTTGTAACGTTATTAACAAATTGTAAGGATTGCGGATAATCAGGCAATGCTAAAATAGCCGGTAAATCTGGTTTTTCAGCAGGCGTGAGTGTTGCTTTAACACAGTTGTGCTCGATATTAATAGAATTGATAGGCGCTGACCAACAATAATCTTTATCATCCCAGGTAGATCCAGGGCTCATACTCATAGTGTCAAATGCATTATCGTCTATAACAATACGGCCACTCATTTTGTGTATACCAGCCTGTGAAAGTGCATTAACAAGATGATTAAGCTGCAAGACTGTTAGTGTGGGATCGCCAGAGAAGCGTAAATAGACAGTATCATTAAAAATGCCATTTTTAATTTTTTTTGAATCTAAAAATAGTTGTGTTTGATAAGTAAAATTTTCATCCAATGACGTTAATGCTGAAGCCGCTGTAAATAATTTTTCATTGCTTGCAGGCATAAAATAGTGATTTGCGTTTTTACTATAAAGTATTTTACCTGTTTTTTGATCTTTAATTAGTATACCAATACTGACGGTATCGCCAAAATTAGAAAGTAATCTATTTATTTTTCTTGATAAAGTGTTTTCAACTACTTGAATGCTAGAGTAAATGGCTAACGCAAGTAATAAGAAAACGAGTAGTTTTTTTTTCATTGAAATATTTACCGTTATGTTCGCTCAATAAAGCCACGTAAACAGGAGGCATCATTTTGTTTCAAAAATTCGTTGATGATTTTGACTTGGAATTGATTTTCTTGCCGAGTAAATCTTATCCAAATCAAGGGTAGAGTAGATTACCCCACTCTCAATACCTTCATATTTTGCCGCAACAGAGCCCCAAGGTTCAATAATGATAGAATGACCATATGTATTTGTACCATTTGCGTGCGTGCCACCTTGACAGGCGCCTATTATATAACAAAAATTCTCAATAGCTCTACTTCTTGTAAGTATCTCCCAGTGAGCTTTACCCGTTGTGACTGTGAAAGCAGAAGATAACGCAATGATTTCAGCACCTTTATTTAATAAACAACGAAATAGTTCCGGGAAGCGTATATCATAGCACACAGCCAGCCCTAATTTCCCGAACGGTGTATCAACTACAATAATGTCGTCACCCGCTTCAGTGGTGTCAGATTCCTTGTATGTTTCATTCTCAGAAAGGGTAACATCAAATAAATGGATTTTGTCGTATCTGGCAACACAATGACCTTGGTCATTAAATACGAGAGCAGCTGCTCTTACTTTATTTTGATCATTACATTGTATAGGTATTGTGCCACCGACAATCCATATTTTATTTAGTTTGGCTTGCTCGGACAGAAAGTTTTGAATTTTTCCATGACCAAATGTTTCTTTTTCTAACACTTTATCATGAGGGGATGCGCCCATGATGGCAAACATTTCAGGCAAGACTGCCATATTTGCTTTATGTTCTGCAGCCTCTTTAATAAATTTTGCAGCCATTGCTAAGTTTTCACTAACATTACCTGTTGAGCACATTTGAATTGCAGCAATAATTGCATATTTGTTTGATTTTTCTGTTACAGACATTTAAATTGTCCTTACTGGATGTTAATTTGTGGGTATATCAGCATTAATTTTATAACGCAACTGAGCTCCCTCGCGCAGCTCCCAGATATATGCACTCGCAGCGCCCTTTAAATTTTCAAAAGGTTTTTTTCCTTCATAAATAAAATCTTTGTAAATGCAGGATCGGATTAATAACTTGCTATTTTGAATATTTTTGACTGTGCCTCTTTCATTATAGGCGTCGGTAAATTTGCAACACATAAAGTCAAATTTTTTGTCTTTTGCTAAGCGAATAGATTCAAAATTAATTTTTATTGATAGCCCTTGACCGTGATAATTTTTATCAACAGCGGTAATAAACAAATGCGCAATGTGCCCTTTGTCTGGAACTCTCTCATTAAAAAAATCAGTTCCAAGATGTTCTAAGAGAGAGAATATTATTTTAAACCTAGGATCTATCTCAATAGCAAGGTTGAGTGGGTCTGCCATGTCTTCTACAATTGTACAAGCTACAACCTTGTTATTTTCGAGTGCAACTACACTTAAACCGTCTTTAATGGCTTTTTCAACAATGAGTTGTGCAAAAGGGATTATAGCATTTTGTGTTATTCCCAAGTATTTTGTCATGGGTTCGTCCTCACAAAACGTTCTTGAAATAACATCAACTACTGGGTCATAATGCTTATCATTTAGCACCTCATATTGATAATTAGCCTCGTACAATAATCGATGACTCTTGTTAGCATGCTTATTTGAGGCCTGAAGTAATTGAGTAAATTCATCTGCTGAAATTGGTTTGCTATATAAAAAACCCTGCACTAAATCGCATTCCATTTTGTTTAGCATGTGTAGCTGATTTTTATTTTCTACACCTTCTGCGGTAATAGTTAGGCCCAGACTTTTTCCTAATGCAATCACTGACTCGACAATGCCAAGACTTGTAATGTTTGTTGTCATATCATGAATAAATGATTTATCAATTTTTAAATTGCTAATGGGAAGTTGTTTAAGATATTTTAGATAAGAGTATCCTGTGCCAAAATCATCAAGCGATAATTGTAAGCCTAAATGTCTTAATGATTTTAAAAGTTTTATGCTAGCCTCAATATCCGTCATGAGCGAGTCTTCAGTGATCTCTAGTTTTAAGCAGCTGGGTGGCAGTTTATTGAGTGTTAAAGTTTCTGTAATTAATTGTAATAGTTCACTGTGTTTGAGTTGACGAGTTGAGAGGTTGATAGAAATACACAATTGAGAATAACCCATATCGTGCCATTTTTTCATCTGTTTGCAAGCAGATTGCAGAACCCACTCACCCATTGGAATTATTAAGCCTGAATTTTCACATAATGGAAGAAAAACTGATGGGCTCAGCAGCCCATAAATGGGATGTTGCCATCGTATTAATGCTTCAACATCTGAAATTTCTCCGTTATACGTATTAATGATAGGTTGGTAATATAAGATAAATTCATTGTTTTTTAATGCTTGTTGAAGTGCTGAAAAAAATTCATCACGATTTAATTGCATTTTTATAATAGGATTAGGTAATTGTTCTATGCCAGATGTTGTTTCGTGGAGCTTACTGATGTGATCGTAATATAAAAGTTCTTCTAATTGTTGTTCATTAGATTTTACTGATTTAAATCTACGTAAATATAAAAATGTTAAGAGCCAAGCTAAGGCCAATAATAAGATTGAAGTGGAGATGATGGCGAAAATACTATAGCTTGTTTGAAGTTGGTTATTTAAATGTGACTGAAGCTCTGGCGTGATATTATTTTTTGGGCTGACGTTTTTTTGTGCCTGTCTTTCTTTGGCGCCAGAATTCATGATATGTTTTATTTCTTTCATAGAATTATATTCATGAATACCTAACCATGAAAAAGACATTATTGCGATTAAAGTGGCAATGCTGAATAGGATGATTAGAGAGCGAGTTGATTTAATTAATTTATCATGATCTACCATGGTTTATTGATCCGTCAATTTTCAATTAATTTTGAATAGGTTAATATTTTTTTAATTACTATTTCTATGTATTGTTATAGAGCCGTTTGGTGGAGGAATATCTTTCTTAAATTTTTCAGCAAAATCATTGAATTGTTG
>DHJK01000015.1:1655-6699 GCA_002404295.1 Legionellales bacterium UBA4722 | reverse complement strand
AATAATGAAATTAAATCGTACTAATCCTTTAAAACCCGCGAATATTTATAATACAAAAAGTTAACATTAAAATAGTTGCCCAGATAAGACCCATATGAGTGAGTACATGCGCACCATTAACAATGTGAGTGAGTGACGTGAAATAGGTTGAGGCGTATTGTAATACCGCCTGTACTTCAATCGGTGCCATGGTTAAAGCGGATAACCAGGCAATCCAACTTAATGTAAAGCTTGTAAAGATACCATGACTGAGTTGTGGGATTCGTGCGGATCCACCTGCAACAGGCACTAACACGGATACCTCAGCAAATGTTAAAGCAATTAAGGCAGTGGCTATGCCACCAATGAGCCATGCAATAATTGCGCCTGATCCAGCTATTTGTGCAGCATAAAGTGGAGCAAATAACCAAGCCGAACCAACCATGCCATTAATGCTGACGATGAGCAACGTAAATGGAGAAAAACGACGATTGAGTGTTAAATTATTTGCATCGATCATGATTTGATTTCCTGCTGTGTTGTTATTGTAAGACTCGAAGGTGCGGTGTTATTCTTTAAAGGGGCTGGTAAAAAATTACCATCATTGACACCCACTTCTTTTGCTATCAAAGAATTCAATAGCTCATTCATTTGCATAATTAAAGCCTTATTTTTTTCAGGCTCTAACGCAAGGTTATGTGCCTCAGTAGGATCTGTGGTGAGGTCGAATAATTGAATATCATTGTTTCGAATTATTTCGTCAAACGTTTTTGGCGTGTTGAATGCATTAGGCGCGTAAAATCTTGCAAATTTATAACGACCATCGAATGTAAATACCAAGAATCCACGCTTGTTAAGATTGACCTCGGTTAAAGATGGAAAAGGTATTTTTTTTCCAAAGTTCGAGACCAACACTTTATAGAGATATGAACTATCCGTGGTAGATATACCTAGATAATTAAAGAGCACACCTGATCGAATAGCGTGCATATCTGCTTGTTGAGGCTTCGTTAATAATGATGAAAAATCATGTCCAGATAAATTTGCGGTGAGAGAAGATGTCATTCCCGTTAGGCCAACCAGCGTTGGAAGCAGATCAAGATGACTAGTAAGCGCATGACAACTAACACCCTGTGGTGCATTCGGATGATCAATGATCAGTGGAATATGTGCGTTTTCTTCATACGCCATTGGACCCTTGCCGCGTAAACCACCATGCGCGCCACCCATTTCGCCATGATCTGCGGTGAAAATAACAATCGTATTTTTCCATAAATCCATTTGGTTCAAGGTGTCTGTTAACAACTGTAAATTACGATCATCATCCTGAATGGCATTTAAATAATAATTGTAATAATAGTGCCACATATCTTTGCGGTCAGTAGGAATGAATCCTAATACTTGTGACCAACCATTTTGATATTCTAGCAATCCCTTAGGCATGCCTTGTGCGCTGAGTGATTCTAGTAAAGTTTCTGGTAAGTTAAATTGCCATTGTCTTGCATAAAGTGATGTTTTGGGCGGTGAGAAAATAACAGGGACAGCGGGTATTTGTACTGGTGGCAAATAGCTATGTAAATTGACATCCGCATACATAATATCATGCGGATTGAGCAAGCTCACCACTAGAAAGAAAGGTTTGCGAGTATTATTTGAGGGTAGTGCATTTTGATGTAACCAACGAACAGCCTCACCGATAAAATAAGGGTCATCATTAAAACCTTGTTGCGGGTTCCCTCCGGTGTCGCCATCTGGATTAAATACATCAAAACCATATGATTTGATCAGCGAGCTGGTGTTAATCGTATTGGTCGCAGATAATAATGATTTATCCATTTCAAATTTGCCAAAATAGGCTGTGTTATAGCCTAATTCTTTTAACACAGAACCCATATTTGGAAGCTTTGGATCTAGGGTAGGGGTATAGGGGTATTCCATCTGGTCAAACACACCATGCACTTGCGGCGATGTGCCAGTTAACAATGAAGCGCGTGACGGAGAGCACATCGCAGCAGCCGTATAATGATTAGTGAACGTAACGCCATGGCGCTGTAATTCTTTATGCGCTGGTAATTGATAACCGGCTGCTTCTTTAAGATGAAATGCTTGCTGATCGCTGATAATTAAAATGATATTATATTTTGGTTTAATGAAAGCGATATTGAATTTATTTTTAAAGTGATAAAACAAAAGAGCTAAAACACCTATAAGAACGATAATGATAAATTCAATGACAAAATACTTTTTGAACCGCATTTGTCGTCTCCTATTTATTGACAAGATATTTTGTAACTTTAGTGCACCTTTCGGTCAATTGCACTGTTTTTTTTTCGTGCCTGTGGCTGTGGCCACAACTGTCGTCATTGCGAGCGTGAGCGAAGCAACCTAGTCTTTGTAAAGCTGATTAGCAGCATGGGACTCACAAAAGCAGCGTTGAAAGACTAGGTTGCTTCGCTCACGCTCGCAATGACGATAGTTGAGGACACGACTAAAGCAATGAGAATAGCTATAGTTTCTCGACTAAAAATAATATGGATTGAAATTTTACAGAGCCAATGTATACTAATTAGTTACATGGAATGTAACTGGAAGGATCCTATGACTATTGCCCACCTATTTAAACAGTTTGCATGCGCAAGCTTAATCATTTGTTCCATTACACCTATTACAATCCAAGCTGCTACTACTAATACAGCGACCCCTAATAATACAAACGCCCCTTCTAAACCTAATATCATAGTCATTATGGGAGACGATGTAGGCTGGTTTAATATCGGTGCCTATAATCAGGGCATCATGGGAGGCAAAACACCTCATTTAGATAAGCTCGCAGCAGATGGTACACGTTTTACAGATTATTACGCCGAACCAAGCTGCACCGCAGGTCGTGCTAATTTTATTACAGGTGAGTTACCCATTCGAACCGGTCTAACTACTGTAGGTCAGGCAGGTGCAGATGTAGGTATGCCCGCACAGGCGCCCACCATCGCAACAGTTCTTAAAACAATGGGATATGAAACAGGCCAGTTTGGCAAAAACCACTTAGGTGATTTAAATAAATACCTCCCTTGTTTGCATGGTTTCGATCAATTCTACGGTTATCTCTACCATTTAGACGCCATGGAAGACCCCTATTGGCATTCCTATCCACCTCAGATGAAAGACGTAGTAGGCCCCCGCAATATGTTATATTGCTCAGCAACAACAATAGATGATCCAACAGTACAACCTCGCTGGGGAAAAATAGGCAAACAAAAAATTGAAGATGCAGGTCCTTTGTCGCCTGAACGCATGAAAACAATAGACGATGAAATTTTAAGTAATACTTTTAAATTCATGGATAAATCCAAAGCGGATGGCAAACCATTTTTTATTTGGCTAAATCCAACCCGTATGCATGTATTCACACACTTAAGTGATAAATACAAACAAATGATGACCCCTCAAAATGGTTGGTATACAGAAGAGGCTGGCATGGCACAGCTGGATGATATTGTAGGCACTGTGATACAAAAAATTAAGGACTCAGGTCTGGAAAATAATACCATTGTTATTTTTACCACAGATAATGGTGCAGAAATTGCAAGCTGGCCCGATGGTGGTATGACACCATTTAACGGTCAAAAAGGGATGGCGCTTGAAGGTGGTATGCGAGTACCCGCCATCATTAAATGGCCTGGTAAAGTAGCGCCGGGGAAAATTGAAAATGGCATTATGTCAGGACTAGATTGGTTCCCCACATTAGCTGCATTTGCAGGTAATACTTCAATTACGAAGGATCTCTTGGCAGGTAAACAGTTAGGTGATACTACATATAAAGTTCATCTTGATGGCTATGATCAATCGAATTTTATTTTAGGAAAAAGCCCTTCGATGAGACATGAGATATATTATTTCACTGAAGAGACCTTAGGTGCTGTGCGTATTGATGATTATAAATATCAATTTACCAATCAACCCAATGGCTGGTTTGGCGGCACAGTTAAATTAGATTGGCCAAGCATCACTAATCTGAGACTTGATCCCTTTGAGCGTGTGAGCACACAAGGATTAGGTTATTCAATGGGATTCTATGCCCATGAATTCTGGCGATTTGTCTTTGTCCAACAAGAAATTGGAAAATTAGGCGAAAGCTTTGTGGCCTACCCACCCATGCAAAAAGGCGCTAGTTTTAATCTTGGGGATGTAAAAGCCCAAGTACTGAAGGCGATTCGTTCGCAAGCAGGACAGGGCTAGAATCGCTGATTAACAAAACTTCTCCCACAAGGCCTGGGAGGGTGACCTCACCCCCGTTTGCCCTGAGGAGGCTGCTTCGCAGCCTTCTCAGGGCAAACGGTAAAGCAGGAGTGAGCTATTACCTACTAACGATTTATTTATACAGAAGTTAATTTAATAGTGACCGTTTTAGAGCAATCTTCAAGCTTATTCATGTAACAAAAACCCTTTGTTCCATCGCCCATGTCAATCTTAACATGCTGACTATACGAGTTAATACTCAAAGCATCCCATTGTAAATAATCACCATAAATTACGCTATGTTTAAAGTTTAACTGAAAAAATATTAAAGCAATCGGTTGAGGACTATTAGCGTCTTCAATGTGAATACTTCCTTCAAAAACAAAGTCCTTATATACATACACGTAATGGTCATCAGGATATAAGCCGGTAGGAGCACGCATGACAGGGGGGAAAGCTATAATACTTCCTGGGTGATAAAAGGAGTTTATTTCATTCTTGCAAAGCGTAGTGTCTTTTACTCCTGAGTCAGTAACAATGCTACACGAAAGTGGTGAAACCTGAGGCGTAGTGTCAAAGGAATCGATATTAAAATAATCTGAGATCTTTAACTCTGTTTTAACTGCGGAAGATAATTGATTATCCACAATAAAGTTAATTGTTGGCATACCTACAGTTGCTCCAAAACTCATGGGGAGGTCGACTTTGGTATATGCAAAAGCAGTATTAGATAGAGCTAGTAAAGCAAAACACAGCAAGATATTCTTATTCATGGAGTTAAACCTCATTTTTTAAGGCGGTTATTATAATACAAATATAATACAATTTT
>DHJK01000015.1:0-1562 GCA_002404295.1 Legionellales bacterium UBA4722 | reverse complement strand
TACAAATATAATACAATTTTCAAATTATTTGGTTAAAAAAGCGCGATTTTAAAGAATTTGGCCTTTAACTCTATGATATGTATAAATTCACCGCTATCTTTGCTTCCTTTAGATCGCACACCTAAATCCCACATGCTCCATACTTGTATCCGGAGAAGTTTTCATCCGCGCCGCCACCCGATACCCCGAACAATACGATTCATTACATAAAAAAGAACCCCCACGCAATACTTTTTTAGGCATGGCAGGTTCTTCAGGATCGTGGCTTACAGCGGGACCCTTTGGATCAATGCTTTTTATTTTGCTTATCTCAGAGTAATAATTCACGCTATACCAGTCCGCAACCCACTCCCACACATTGCCAGCCATGTCATAGAGTCCATAGCCATTTGACGCAAAAGATTTAACAGGGGAAGTATAATAATATTTATCGCGCACTAAATTCTTATAGGGAAAAGAACCTTGCCATGTATTGGCTTTTGCTTTGCCCTGATCAATAGGTTCATCACCCCAGGGATATATTTTATTTTGCAATCCACCGCGTGCTGCCCATTCCCATTCAGCTTCAGTAGACAAACGCTTTCCGGCCCATCGACAATAAGCATTAGCATCTTCCCAAGAAACATGCACAACGGGATGTGTTGTTAAATGGGTAATAGTACTTTGAGGGCCTCGTGGATGACGCCAATTTGCATTAGGCATCCATGACCACCATTGAGTGGGATTATTTAGTGAAACAGGATGATTGGGTGGCGTAAAAACTAAAGAAGCAGCCACCAGTTTTTTTTCATCAGGTTTCGGCGTATTAGGCGGTAATTGCTTTTTCAGCAGCTCCCAATCCGGCTTAATTTCCGCAGTTGTTAAATAGTGCGTCATTTTAATAAATTGTTGAAAATTTCCGTTAGTCACTTCCGTGCGATCCATCCAAAAACTACTGATTGTCACCTCATGTTTAGGGAATTCATCATTTTTTGCTTGTATGCTGTCGCCACCCATCTGAAAAGTGCCAGCCGGAATTTTAACCATTTCTTCATGGTTGTTGGGTTGTTTTGCAATAGAAGTGATTGGTTGATTTGTTATTGCAGCAAAACGCTTTGGCATTGAATGACAAGAACACTGGGCAGATTTTACTGAATCATTAGCCATGGCGGAAGAAGTTGTTAATAGACTCAATAATAAAATAGTTAATTTTGAAGACATTCTTGATACCTATATTTTATATGTGAAAAATTATTTTCCTCTGTTTTCTAAGCTTATTGCCATTATTTCTTTATTCAAAGTGAAACTTAAGACAGTTCTTATTACCACAATAATGGCTAAAATTCCTAGTGCATAATAATCAGGTGTAGTCGTTGTCCCAATTAAATCCGCAGCCACAATAAATTCTAGACCTAAGATTAATACTCTTCCTAAGTTAAGACGAATCAAATTAATGCTAGGATCATGTTTTGCAAGACGACCTTTAACACAATAAAGAAAATACTGATAAATAGAATATAAAATGCCAGATAAGATAACAAGAATACCCATAAATGAAATACTGTGTTGAATGACTAATAATA
>DHJK01000060.1 GCA_002404295.1 Legionellales bacterium UBA4722 | reverse complement strand
ATACAGCGTGGGATCATTAGGCGTTTACATTTCACGTGAGTTATTTACTGATCTATTAGAACAATTTAATCTTACGTGCGAAAAAGTAAAATTTTATGATAAAAAAATTATTTTATTAGCCGCCGAAAATGAAGCATGCCAACGAATAATGGCAATTGAAGGTATTGGCCCTATAACAGCTACAGCTATCGTAGCAGCTGTAGGTAATGCGAATGTTTTTAAAAATGGCCGAGAGATGTCTGCATGGTTAGGTCTAGTGCCAAAGCATAGTGCTAGCGGAGAAAAAAAGAAAATGCTTGGAATTACTAAACGAGGTGATAGTTATTTACGTAAGCTCCTAATTCAAGGAGCACGTTCAGTCATCTTATCTTCACGCGCTAAGCAGGATAAACGAAGTATCTGGATAATAAATAAATATGCAAACTCCGGATACAATAAAACCGCTGTAGCAGTTGCTAACAAGAATACGCGTATTATTTGGGCATTGTTAAGCAAAAATGAAGATTACAAACGTGCAGCATAACGTAATACATTATTTAATATAACGAGTTCGAAGGATTGCAAAAAATTATCAAATCATGAATAACAGGTTAGACCAGCGTTTTCAAAACCTAGCAACTGCATGGGCTCATATGAAGTCAAGCTTATGATTAGGAGAGAACGCGCGAATCACCATGAGGGCCAGAGCTAAAATGATAGCTCATAGTAGGCCGAATAGATGACTGCAAAACCTATTTATTTAGATTTGATTTAATTGTTGCAATTCGAGCCGAGTCCATAGATGCAGTTGAGGCTATCGTAGTCTAAATCACAGATTTTATCTGATATGGCCGGCAAAGCTGCTCCGGCCATTAAAGATACCCTAGATCGTATGGCTATAATTGGTAATAATCCCCTCCTCTCAAATGTGATCAAGAGTGACATCTTTTGTAAATAAATATACTATGCGAAACCCTTATAACTCAAAAATGAGATTATGTATGTTTAGAAAAGAATCAGATTCAGACCGCACAAGTTATAATTCAAGTAATTCAGACTCAATGATCCATAGCATTGTATTTTCCCACTTCTCATCTTTAAGATTATTACAAGTATTTGGTAATTTCAGAGAGCAGGAAAAATTAAAATCATATGATATGGGTATATTAGGTGATGTCGTAATTAACAACATAGCTATGAAAGTTTCCTGTAATAATATCAGTAGGGATAAACTCGATCTCATTTTAAATGCTTTAGAGTTAGTAGAACCCGAATTTGGAACCATCAAGGCTGAGCTACGCAGTATAATTCATACAAAAACGCCGCTAAATAATATAGATGCTGAGCGAAAGAGAGAAGCAATCTCCTCACCCGCTGCCTCTCCTTTAAGTCCCCGTAACTTTTTGTTTAGCCGACAAGCCTCGCCAGAAAATGATTATCAAAAAGCATGCCGATTATTTGCAGAAGGAAAAACTGAACAGGCTTTAGGAGCGATTGAAAAATTCAAAATAGAAGTCATGGATAGCAATCCGTATGGATATAGCTCAGATAGGGGGTTCTCAGTTACTGTAGGATCGAACGCATATAAGCTTCTTGCTAATTGCTATCGAAGTCTTGGTCGATATGAGGAAGCTCTTGAATCTTTGCAGGAACTGAGCAATAAACTTCATCTGGTATTGACACCAGCTTCTTTACAAGACATCGAAAAAACTTCTAAAGAATGGAAAATTGAAGCAGAGCAATATGTCTCAAAACAATCCAGTAATGTACCGTCACAATTGAAACGGCACTGATCAAAAAGGTGCAGATTTTAGAATGGCAGAAAAGCAGGAGTTGTTTTAAATTTATATTTCTAGATTCTAGACGTTTATACGTAGAATCGAAAGACTAGAGAAGCTTCACAATTGGCGGGAAGGTATGGAAGCTGCCTTTTGCCGCCACTTTCCTTTTTGCTGCGAGATGATTAAAGTATTTTTCTTATGCAATTAAGTACTTTTCCCGGCACGGGGTGTTTTTAAGCTACGGGGCTTTAAGAGGAGCAAGCGATTAGTTGCATCATTTCAAAATAGCGTGTTGCACAAAAAGTAGCGGAAATTTCGGCGGTTCTCGGTTATCGAGTATATGGGTTTGAGGCTCAGTGGAACAACAGTTAAGTCAGTTAAGCATGCTACCCATTAGATGCTAATTTTCTTAAGTTTTCTGTTATCTTTTTTGGATAAGGTAACCGATAATCACTGAATGCTCTATGAATTTTATTTGTTAGAGTAGAAACAGTTTTTATAAAAAGGTATCTATACTTTGGTGTTAATGGAAATTTTTTAACAGAAGAATCGATTTTTTTCAGCTTGTCGAAATTTCGCGTGCCATATTTCTTTCTAACGTCCCATCCTGACAACCATACTCCCTTTACAATGTAATTGGATTGATTTTTTGGATTGGTTTGTCCTAGATATATTGCATTTGCTGCTTGATACACGGCACCCACCTCACCAAACTCCGGATCAGCATATGCCACAATAATTAAATTCCCATTCTCCTTGTACAACATTTGATTTGCGTTAGCTATTAACTGACTTGCAATGTTTTTTGGGGAACTTATAACTGTTCCACCTCTGCATAATTGAATTATTTTACAGCCAAACTTTTTTGAGATTTTTCCGATTAATGTTCGCTTAACAGAAAAACATGGCGTTCCATAAGAAACTACGCTTAATAAGTTATCGTTTTCTAAAAGCCCATAATGCCAAACACCCAGTCCGATATTACCCATAGCCTCATGCTTTTCCATAAATTCTGATGCAGCCTTTTCAGTAATCTTAATTACTTGATAGCCGTTCATTATCATCCTTAAAGAAGCTTCATCCCTGCATAAGCTATAAATATCAGACTAACCAACCATTTTAGTGCCAGCATTATTGAAAACAAAATATTGGAATACTCATATTCAGTAGCAATAGAGAGAGAGAATATAATCATAATGATGGCTATTGCATATAAATCTTTTGAGATTGGCTCAATCTTACAAGGAATTATTAAGACATTACGCCCAACATTATTTTCAACTTGAGAAATTTCAATTGAAGAAGATTTATGGCTTAAAGAAATATTTTTTCCGCTGGAAATTGGAATGCGTACATTATTAACTTTAGAAGTACAGTAAATTTTCGTTTGCATACCATCAAGAGGGCTTTGAAAGCCGAGATTAAATGAGAATTTGCCTTCACCTAGGGTGGGATCATAATATGTTGCTTCAAGTATATACTTGCAATTTGGCGAAATAGAAATTGCTCCATCTTTATCAGGCATAAGAATTCTATTCTCATTAGCTTTTAATATTCCAATTTTTACAAATGCAAACTTCTCATCAAGCGCTTTTGTTTTACTCATGTATTCGGCTGCTTTAACCCAAGAGTCGCTATCTGAAATAATATTTTCTTCAATATTAACATCCGATTCGACGACATAGTACCCGTCATTGGTATTTTTAGGGTCATTGTCTTGCAATTGTGGAATATTTTTCCCGTTTAATTTTTCTATAAACTGATTTGTAAACCCATTAACATCTACATTTTTAATTGAAACAAAATCCATCAATTCAACAGTAACAAAAAGGTATCCTGACTCTCTATTGATCCATCTTATTATTCCTTTTCTTAATGGAATAAACTCATAAGACCTAGTATTATAGCGATTAATAAATAAAATCATACAAGGAAGATTTATTAATTTTCTGTATGTTATTTGATCTTGCAGTTCTTTGGGCACATTTTTATCAAGCGCATACCTCATTACTGTACGCAACCCATTTTGTGACGCCATTATTTTAAATAAACTATCAGAATACGTACCTCGGTACGCAGAGTTGAACAAATAAATTATGCTATTGGTATTAGTACGCTGCATCCAGTCACACATACGTTGAAGACCTCTGTAGCCATTTTACATATTATCGCACAGATAATAGATGATTGTTTTTTTATCACTAATGTGGATTTAGATTATATCATGCTTTAATCTGACTATATGAAATTTCTTTATTGTTTTTCTTATCCAAAAACCACTTCTGCTTTTCTTTAGATAAGGTCGGCCATAGCTCTAAAAAACTCTTCCCGATCTCATAGACATTGAGTTGCTTCTCAGTTAAAGCCATCACAGGCGGAGGCATAAGAAGCTTCACAATTAAAAGACTAGTGGTGATAGTAGCGAGCACCGTCGCACCCAGTATCTTCCAATCCGAAAATATAAGATCAGAGTGTTGTCTATCAAGCCGGTTTCTTGCATCATCCACTGCATCTTCCAGCTTCTTTACAGCAGGCTTCATTTGTTTGTAAGCCGCATCCCCTATGGCTTGCCCAAAATAGGCAGCGGTATTTTCCGCTTCCTGACGGATGCTTTTTTGAATGTCCTCTCTGACATTCTCTTCAAGTGCTTCAAAATGGGCGACCTGATCAGTAAATTCTTTTATCAGATCGGCAATATCAGAACCCTGTTTAGCTGCGGCTTGCCTGTCCTCTGACCAGCGCTCATAGAGCTTGATGAACTGATATAAAATAGCTTCAAGGTGTTCTGCTGATGTTAATGCCTTTTCAGTTTTCACCTTGCCTTCACTTGTTTCTTGCATTTTATTTGGCCTCTTATAGTTCCATACCACGATCCAAGCTTTTTTCCCGCTGAAGCACTTTTTCTCTCTGCTGAATTTCTTTGGCAATCGTTTCATGCTTTTCATGGACATGCTGCATCACATCTTTCTGGCGTGCCATTTTGCTGGATAGCGTTTTTAAATGTTCTTCTGCCATCGAGCTTGACCGTCCCCCTTTATCAACGATATTTGAAAGGCGTTCATACTCATGAACAAATTTCATTGCCTTCTCATTCTTTTTTTCATGTTCGGGCATAACACTAAGACGTGCGGTGTTGGCACGCTCAGGGTATTTTTCCTCAAACTGCCGTTTGAAATCAGAAAAGTCCTCCCTTGGGTTTTTGACGAGAGGGACATTTGCCTTTTCTTCATTGCCCTGCAAAGAGCGTTCCGCCTTTGCCGTTTCCGTAAATTGACGCAATTTTTCTTGGCGTGCTAGCTGCTCTCGTTCTCTCGCTGAAAATTTGTTTTCATCAACAATATTTTTATCTAATGCGACAGGCTGATGATCGTGTTCCTTATTGTTAATGCCTCGCCATTGAGCAAATTCTTTAGAGTTGCCTGTACCATTGGCGTAATCCAGCGTCACATCTTTGGCGCGGTCACGCCCTAGTGTTTTGACAAGATCATGCTTTGATGAAAACGCATCGCGTCCATAAAAGAGGTCAACGCTTTCGCGGTGACGGCTCAAGGCAACGTAGCTTACATGAGAGTCGAGATATTTTGAAGCCAGTACGTAACTGCGATCAACTGTGACCCCTTGCGCCTTGTGGACGGTTGCAGCATAGCCATAATCAATCTGGTCATAGCGTTTCATGGTGATTTCAATAGGGCGCAGGGCATGCGTCTGTGCTAGACCTGTCTCTTATACACATCTGACGCTGCCGA
>DHJK01000213.1 GCA_002404295.1 Legionellales bacterium UBA4722 | reverse complement strand
GGTCGTTGGTTCGATCCCAACACGGCCCATCTTATTGATAAAATAAATAATATATAAAATCGTATTTCTTAATCTAAATTAAGGAAAAATCCCTCTCCTTCCGTTATAATTGATGTATGAAAACTAAAGCACTTATTGAAACAAATCCATATTTGAAAAATGCAGCAATGAGAGAAAAATTAATCTCACGGTCTGTGAGGTCATCCTGTGGTGTTGAAGGTATAAAGACGTCTAAACTTGTGGGTCATATTAAAATTACCCAACGCATTGATAAAAAAATCTATAAAACCGCTAAGAAATAGACTCATTCAATAATGTTCGAAAAATGTCTTCAGTGGGCCCATAATTTCCACTTACGCCCGCATGAATTGCTAGTTTTTAATGCGTAGCCCGGGTATTTTGTTATGCCGTCAATATTTGCGTTCGCAGTTTTTAATAGAAGTTCTCCGTTATGGTAATAAGTGTCATCAACTTCCTTGATCTGGCCTGGATGTTGATCTAAAAGATTCTCAGCTAAAGGAGCATTTTTCTTTTTCATATATTGCTCAATATAGGCGCGATATATTTTTTTCCACGCTATGCGCGCGCTGGGATTGCCTTCATTAATAGTCCAATATGTAAATAAGGAAATTACACACATTACGAAGATTATAGATGTGGGAGAGGTGGTGCTTAAACCAGTCTCTGCGCCATTGTAAGATATGTTTATTGTTCCATGAATAGCTAGATAAGTTGCAAGTATAAGAATGGTAAGAAATGCAGATTTCATTACAGTTAATCCTTGTTATTTTCTACAATTACTTTTACTGTAGTATCTTATTCTACCCGCGCTTAGTTTTCCATTCCTCAAACGCCTGCTGTAACAAATCCGATTGTGTTATTTCATGTGTGGCTGCTGCAATTTTAAAGTCTCTCTTGAAATCTGCTGGTACGCGAAAGTTTAGTGCAACCATTTTCTTCTTCTCGGTTTTTGTAGATTCACTTTTGGGATGAAGTTTTTTAGAGGTTAAATTGGTTGGCATCATTGTCTCCTTAGCTTGATAATATTTTAAGGTAAAGCTTGCTTTTGTTCTAGCACGCTGATAATCTCTAGGCTTCTAGTTTTACAGCATGGCGCGCAGGTGGTGACACACCGGCACGCCACTAACCACAGCGAATCTTTATAGGAGATTACATCATGGCTGCGAGCAGCTTATCCGATTTTACCCTTTTAATAAACCAACAGATTTTAACCAGTGAAAAGCTGGATACTTGTTTATCAAAAACCGAGGCATTAATTACTTTGGGAATGAATGCCCGCCTTCAAGACTTATCTGAAAATACGCTATACGAGTATTTTTGGGTTTTAAGCGACTTTCTAAAAAAAGCGCTACAACTTAACAACGAGACACTCAGTTTTTTAACAAAACTAGCAAACTCAAATTGGCAATCGTGCAATTAAAGTGGTACACTTATGATGAAAGAATATAGTGCATATGAAGGACAAACATTTATTATCGAATGGTATTACGATTCTCAAGGTAAAAGTATAGCCTTTGATTATTATAAAACACTATCAGTGCAAGATAGGATTAAAGTATTGCGGTTGTTTAAAAGAATGGGTGACGCAGGTGAGATAAAGGATAAAACTAAATTTAATTATGAAGGTGATCAAGTTTATGCCTTCAAGCCGCAGCCTGACAGATTTTTATGTTTTTTCTTTCAGGGGCAAAAAATTGTGGTGACAAATGCATTTCGCAAGAAGCAACCAAAATTGCCGGAACAAGAAAAAGATAGAGCTTTACGTTTTAAGAAAGATTACGAAATTAGAACTAAAGGAGGCAAATATTATGAGTAAAAAAGCTATTTCTACTTATGAACGGGAAATGAAAAAACCAGCTTTCAAAAAAGCCTTTGGTAAAAGCTATAAAGAATTTTTATTATCTGAATTGCTGATTGCTATGATGGAAGCAGATGATATTTCTGTTAGAAAACTAGCAAAAGAAATTGGGCTATCGCCTACTGTTATCCAAAAAATACGATCAGGCGAACAAGACGATGTCAAGGTGAGTAATTTTGTTAGGATTGTTAAAGCCTGTGGCTATTCGGTCATCCTTGAAAAGGGTGATGAGCGCATAGTGGTTGGTAATGGGGCTAGAAAAAACAGCAAGCAACATCTGCATTTTGTTCATACTTAGAAACGTATAATTAGTCGCTGGCGCTAAATAGGCATAGAAAATGCTGTTGAAAACACTAAAAACCCAATTCAGCACCTAAAATTTCATTTTTTATCCTTAAATTTTGTCAAAACACTTGCCTAGGTGGGGTGTGAATGTTTAACCTTGCCGATTTGAACAAATATAGGAAGCTAAACATATGGCAAAAAATAATTCTCTCAAAAAATTCACAGAAGAGTTGCAGGACGATTTTGATTTTTGTGAAGATATGGAATCACCTAGTGATGAAGCGCTTGCTGGGATGATGAGCGGCATAATAGATGCTAGTCAACATCAGCAGATTATGGCAATTGAATTAACCAAATTAGTTGTTGGAAAAAACTCTGCTGAAAGCATGAATGAAGAGGCTGTGTTCTCCGTCTTTAAACGAGCTTCAAAAGTTGTTTCTGA
>DHJK01000074.1 GCA_002404295.1 Legionellales bacterium UBA4722 | reverse complement strand
CCCCCTCACCCGCCGCCTTCGGCGTCGACCTCTCCCACAAGCGGGAGAGGTGTTCTAAGCAGCTACGCAGTTTTTTCGCTAAGGACGATCATCCAACACTTCCTTCGCAACCGGCAATAAATTCTGTCGTGTCAATCCTAACGCCAACGACAAAGACCCAGCCACATAGATAGAAGAATATGTACCCACCACAATACCAATAATCAGCGCTAACGCAAAACCATGTAACATTCTGCCGCCTAAAAAGAATAGCGCCAATACAACCATTAACGTTAAAGCAGAAGTCATGATAGTACGGGACAATGTTTGGTTGATCGATTGATTAACGACGTCTATAGGTTCCGCTTTTCGTAATCTACGGAAATTCTCTCGTATACGATCAAAAATAACGATAGTGTCATTGAGCGAGTAGCCAATCACTGTCAGCAAAGCCGCAAGCCCAATCAAATTAAATTCTAAATGGAAGAAAGAAAATATGCCTAAAATTAATAACGGATCATGAATCAACGCAACGGTGGATCCCACTGAAAAACGCCACTCAAAACGCAATGCAATATAAATCATGGTGCCAAGTAAAGCGATGACGACTGCAAGCGCACCTTTAGTTGCGAGCTCCTGCCCCACTTGCGAGCCAATCGAATCGACTTGCTGCACTTTTGCATCCGGCAACGCAGTAACAATCTGGCGTACTATCTCATCTTTCATATCCGTACTTTCAACTGCTTTTTTTGGTACTAATGTGACTAACACATCTTTAGAAGTACCGTAACTATTAACAACCGCTTCCTTAAAACCTGCAGTTTCCAAACGATCACGGATTTGATTCAAGTCAGCCGCTTGAGGAAAACTCAACTGAACTTGCGTTCCACCCGTAAAATCCAATCCCAAATTCAAGCCATTCACAAAAAGTGACACTAATGACAAAACAAATAAAATGGCTGAGAGAATAGCAGCGCCTTTGCGCTGTCCCATAAAATTAATTTGCGTATTATGTTTAAAAAATTCCATGATCTGTTCCTATAAGCCTATAGAAATATGTTTGACAGGTTTGCCACCATACATCAAATTCACTATCGCGCGCGTGCCGGTAATTGCAGTAAACATTGAAGTGAGCACCCCAATGGTGACTGTCACTGCAAAGCTTTTCACTACACTCGAGCCTAAACTAAATAACACAATAGCCACAATCAGCGTAGTCACATTCGCATCGACAATAGTGACCAAAGCGCGTTCATAACCCGCATGAATACTCGCCTGAATTCCCACACCATTGCGTAACTCTTCACGAATACGCTCAAATATCAATACATTCGCATCCGCCGCCAACGCCACAGTTAACACGATTCCCGCTATACCCGGCAATGTTAACGTTGCGCCTAATAATGATAAAATAGCGACGATCAAAATCAAGTTCATGCCTAAGGCGACATCAGCCACTAATCCCATTGCGCGATAGTAAAGCGCCATGAATAGTACGACTAATGAGAAACCTACGACAACCGACATCAGACCCATATGGATATTTTGTTCGCCTAAGCTTGGTCCCATTTCACGTTCTTCGATAACCGCAACTGGCGCACTCAACGCACCTGCTCGCAATAATAAAGCTAAAGTACGTGCTTCTTCTTGACTTGCTAACCCTGTCACTTGAAATGGGCTGCCTAACATCGATTGTATTGTGGCAACACTAATGACGCGACGTTCTGTAACAAAGCTAATTACTTTTTCGCCATTAACTAGTTTTGTTTGTGGCTTAACATCTACGTAAACGATAGCCATCGGCTTGCCAATGTTTTCACCTGAAGTACGAGAAAATAATCCCTCTTCACTTCCGCTAAATCGTATATCTACCGAAGCACGGCCATCATCGCCCATACCAGAGCGTGCGCTTGTAATAGACGAGCCATGCAAAATAATTTGGCTTTTTAATAGAACTGGCTGTCCATTATATTGATACAGTTTAGAATTCGCTGGTGCGATATTACCAACCGCACTACGCGCATCATTGTCTGTATCTACTAAATGAAATTCTAAAGTAGCTGTTTTACCTAAAATATCTTTTGCCTCTGCGGTATCAAGAATACCTGGCAAATCCACAGCAAGACGTGACGCACCTTGTTGAGTGACGACCGCTTCAGACACACCTAATTCATTAACACGATTACGTAAAGTAGTAGCCGTTTTTTCTAAAATCTCTTGTCGTGCCTGTTGTAATACAACGGGTGAAAACACGCCTTGCAATGTGAGATTGCTTTTTGTCCAATTAAATTCATTGAAATGTTGGCTTAACACGCTATAAGCATCATTCAATGCATCCGCTGAACGAAACTCTATCACTATATTATTACTTTCATTTTGACGTGTGATACCGGAATAACGGATGCGTTCTGTGCGTAAAAGCTGGGATATATTATTTAAATCACCTTCAACTTGTTGCTTCAATACAGAGTCAGCGTCCACTTGCATGAGCAGATGAATACCGCCACGCAAATCCAAGCCATATTTCATGGGCATCGCACCAATCGCTTTAAGCCACTCAGGTGTGCGAGAAGCCAAATTTAATGCGACTAGATAATCACTGCCCAAGACTTGCTGAATCGCTTCGCGCCCTTTGAGCTGATCATCCGTCGATGTAAAACGAAGCAGCAAACTATGATTTTGCCACTCCACTTTCTTCACATTGATTTGTACGGTTTGCAAAGCTTGTTTAGCACTCGTTACAGTTGCATCAGTCACAGAAATCGCTGCATTAGCGCCTGAAATTTGCACCGCAGGATCGTAACCAAACAAATTGGGCGCTGCATAGAAAAATGCAACGACCATCACAACTAAAACTAATAAATTTTTCCAGACAGGATAGCGATTAAAAACCATAGTATTTCCAAAATGCTTTTAATTAATGGACTTCAGTGTACCTTTAGGTAATGCACCCGCAATTGCGCTTCTTTGTATCATGATTTCTGTGGTGTCTGTTAAGGCGAGATGGATATAATTATCGCTAATCTTAGTGATCTTGCCAAGAATACCGCCTGTGGTCACCACTTCATCACCTTTTGCCAGAGAGCCTAACAAATCACGCTGCTCTTTAGCACGCTTGCTTTGCGGACGCCAAATCGCAAAATACATAAAAATAATAAAAACGCCTGTCATAAGCATGAGTGAAAAACCACCGCCACTTTGTTGAGCAGGTGCCGCCGCATCAGCGTATGCTGGGCTGATCAGGAAATTGGTGATATTGTTTACAAAATTCATGCTTTTATTCCTTTGTAGTCTAATGAAACCCTGCTATTTAGCAGAATAAACCAAGTCGTCTAATCTACCTTTTTCAAGCCAGCGACGCAAATTATCATTTTAAAAAACGTAACTGGCCAATTGCAAGCCATTACTAAAAAGTCTAAGCTTGATGATTCTGCATCCATAGATTAGCCTTACTTAAATTCGGTCAACCGTATTTAAGTAAGGCTAATCTATGG
>DHJK01000182.1 GCA_002404295.1 Legionellales bacterium UBA4722 | reverse complement strand
TAAGAGAGGCTCACGGGGAAGTTCCGTGGGCCTACTCACCGGCCATTTGCCTGGCACTGAGCTTATGCGAGTTAAAAACGTTCTTCATACGCCGTTGTGATTTTGGGCACCAAGCTTGCCAATAAAATAGCGCTTAATATTCCTACTCCGCCGCAAAGAAGCAACAATATAGATGAAGATAATCCACAATTCATCAAAACCCCTAATGCAGCCGTACTCGCAAATGAAGTTGAACGTCCTATTAATTGAGCCCAGCTTGAGTATTCGACAAATCCCTCTCCTTTTAAAGGAGCTGTAATTATTTTTTGACCCCCCGAAAGCATTAATGAATATACAAAACCTATTAAACCGCAAACACCTAGCCTCATAAAACCACTGCTTACTCCTGCAATCAAAACCAAAACCGCGCATATTATAACCATCCATACCATATGTTTTAGTTGATTGCCGAAAATAATCGCATCCCCCCAAATTAACACAATAAATTGAGTGATAAAAAAAGCTGTGTATAGAATTGTAATCTCGTTTAAAAAAATATTACCATGCAGTCGTAGCTGTGCAAGGAGGAGAAATCCCACTCCAGAAAATGCTAAATTAGCCAGGAACTGAAAGCTAAAACCCCAGTACATTAAAGGATTCTGTATAAGAACAGAAAAAGGAGTATATTTTTTATGTGAGAAATGGTGATGATTGCCTTGGGCAAAAAATATTTTTCTTAATAAAATTGTACTTAACGCGCCGAGAACAAAAACGCTTAAAATTACACCCCAAATAGCATAATGGGTTGTAAGCAGCATGAGCGCTACAGCAGGGGCGATCGCCGTGCCTGAACGCATTAAAATATTCATAGCTGCCGCACTTTGACTTATGTTTATGTGAAAATACTCACGTAATGAAAAAATAAATTCTGTGCTCAGAGAAGAATCTGCAGACAAAAAAATCTTGAAAAGTATGAAAGGCAAAAAAATGGAGAAAGAGATCGAATTAATAGGCAATTGAACTACTGCGCTATACCAAATGGCTATCAAAATAAAACGTAGTAAAACGCTAAGCCTGCCCCGCATTGCTGAAGAAAGAGGTGCTATTAAGCGTGATAAAAAAATCATAAGAGTTGCTTTCAATAGAGCATCCACGGCGATCAAGAACGCTGCGATAGAAGCGTAACCTGCATTCAAAAATGCGATAGCGTACACATGCGTTAAAATGAGATCCAATATAATATGCCAATAAAGGCCGAATGCTGCAAATAATCTTGTCATATAATCTCAAAATAGTGGTAGCAATGGAATATCACCTTGAACATCAAATTGGCGAGGATCTAATGCTGCAGTAGAAAAAGCCCTTGCCGCATAAATATTTGGCAATGGTTCAAAAACAATAGATTTACATACTAGATTAACATAATCACGTTTTGTTGAATTATTACAAGAGAGACTTTCAAAATACATTTTTCTTTCATGCGAAGTTTTTTTATCTCTTAAGGATAAAATATTTCTTTTTGATTGATCTGTTGAATTACTTTCAGTTCTTTTTTGAATCACATCATTATATAACATCAAAACTTCAGATGCAGCGTGGTCACATGCATCTTTTAGATTTGACTTAATAGCCGCACCTAAAACAAAGTACGATTCTTCCATGCACTCAAGAGATGCGATTGCAAATGCTCCTTCATAGGCTACGTCCGTTGTATAGACTTCTAGCTTAACTGATGGCATTAATGTCTTAATTTTAAATTCCGAGCATGGTAAAAGAGGATGAGCACGTTTATACCAAATTTCACAACAGAGATGTCGCTCGATAAGCTCGCGCTTTGCATGGGTCACCGCATTCCCCACATTTGTTGAAACTGCGCAGCCATTTGCGCTAAATATACCTCTTGGTCCCAACGAGCCAATGAGATATTCTTGCACGCTATCTTTAGTAGGCCTATCTTTTATATCAGCGGAAATAAAAGAAACTGGCTTACTTAAACTTTCTTTGTCATGCATAAAGGGCAAGAATATGAGATGCTCAAGGAGCTCATATACTGAGCTAGCTTCTGATCTCTTCTGACTAAATGCAGCACCAAAACCAAAAACAGGTTTTATCTCGCCATCTTTTTTTACCCCAACTACACTTCTTGATATCCATACCTCATTAACGGCGAGACTAACTTCACTTTTTGTTTTTATTGACGCTAAGAAGCGATCATAAGTTAACTTCATACAACTAATTGATGAAAGGCAGCAACTTTTGTTGCACCAACACCATACCTGTGTATATTTTCCTTAGAAAAATTATATTGCTTCCACTCAGGAAGCAACTTAGCAGAATCAATAAACTCTTTTACGCTTGCCAACAACGACTGTCCCATAAAGGTTAATTGTGCGTTTTTTTCAATTTCTGCAATCCCTCGGATTGTTTCATCCAATGTTTCTGCTAATGGTTGGAGTAACTTATTATTACCAGTTCCAAGATAGAGTTTCATGAAAGTTCTAGCAATTTTTGCAGATACGTACATTGCATGAAAAACACCCATCATCGGCCTAAGATCTGTTCTGAGAGGAGAAATATATCGATCATCTGGAGAATTAAGAATAAGAGGATCAATAGCCATTAAACAATTTAAATGAATATGCGAAGCTTCATGAACAATATGTTCCACAAAATACATTACTGGACTTGCAACTTTTGCAGGTAATCTAATCAGCATAGCACCCAAAATTCGCATATCAGTAAATCCCATCGTGATCTTTCCACAAAAAATCTTTATCATCCAAACATGTTGCTTGATTTCACTAAACATCTCAGGGTCATACCTAGCGATGGTACATAGTGCGGCACAAATCCGATCCTTTGCTAAAGATAAATCGGGCTCAAAAACGGGCTCAATTTCAGCAATTCCGCCACAATCTTCTTTTACGAGTCTTTTTGCTTCTGCAACAACAAAGTCTTCCCACTCTGAGTTCGAAATTGAAGCTATCGAAATATAATTTTTACGTAGTGAATTATTTAAAATCACATCTACAACCTGAAATAAACGCTTTTTAGCCAAAAAGGGATCTTGGTCCCGCATAGCGTTTTGAAGTGCATAATGAAAAAAGTGTATTTCAGGAGAAAGTGATTTTTTTTAGGTAGTTCAGAAGTTATTAACGAAAGCTTATTATTATCTATCTTAAGCTTATTAATACATTCATGAATAAGATAGATAATACTTTTTTTTACCTTTTCAGCTTGCGCGATATGGGCTTTTTTTGCTGCATTTTTGCTAGGATTAAGCATAAACATATTCTTTGATTCATCTATAAATAGGGTATATGTTATATACCCTAGAATAATGGGAATTTAACTAATCAGATGTGGACCGGTGGTTGGATTGATAACTGCAAAGTTGCAAGTGTTGTGTCAAATACTGCATTATCATTTAATTCAAAAATTACTTCATTTTATGGAACAT
>DHJK01000197.1 GCA_002404295.1 Legionellales bacterium UBA4722 | reverse complement strand
GCAAAGTGTCGCTGTATGATTAATATTTAATGGTGTTTATTCTTAAGTTAGTGCCATTAAACCGTGACACCGCTCATTGTGTTTTGTATTTGACTTAAAAGTTGTAAAATTTATTTTATATTTGTTAAATTTAATATATCAGTGTTCTCGTTTTCATCTTTAGATTCGGGATACAAGAATGGAAATAGACTGGACACTTCTTTTAATTGTTCAGATAGTTTATTCTTTTCTACTTCTCTTTCCTGTAGCTGTTACACAACCTAAGTGATAGGCAATGCTAACCCATTGTGATTAATTTTCATATTGCAAAAATAACGCCTCGCATCTTTGCTAGGAATTGGATGCCCATGAGAATCATCCATGTCTACATCCGTATATCTGCAAACAATGCTTTTTCCGATTCTATAAATATGACCTGCCGCACCTTCACTTTTTACAGTTGGACCTGTCATCGTATTGTAAATGTTTTTTGCTTGCTGAAGATTTATTTGGATAATGACTTGATTAACCGCATAGACGTTTAGCATAAAAATTAACCCTATTAAAAAAAATACCAGCATGGGCAATAGACGCTTCATTCTTTATCTCCCCTATTATATCGAATCCTTCGATTTAAATTATAAATATTTTGATGTATACAGCGTTTTATGTTAAAATCTTTGCCTTTAAATATTCCATCAGTTTTTTTAATATTAGCAAAACTAGATCTGAATTATGCCCACAATAAAAGAATTAAACAATCAGGGAACAGCTGAGTACAAAAAAGGAAATTTTGAGACAGCGGTACATATTTTTGAAAATGCAGTAAAGCAGTATGAGCAAAATACGCAATTATCAGCCGCACCTGATGTCGCCAGATTACACTACAATCTTAGCTGCGCAAAATCACACCTTAATGAATATGGATCGGCTTATAATCATCTGGTAGAAGCTACCAATTATGTCATAGTTAGTCTTGGATGTGGAAAAGCCCAAGAATTTTATGCGCTTTGGCTATTTCTGGGCGATAAGTTATTTAACAAAATAAAATTCACAGGGATAGATATAAATGAAGATGATATAAAAAGTTTAAATGGAGTAGCACACAGCCATACAGAGCAAACTATTACTTGCTCTTGCTTGGCTGGTTGCGCATAGTTGAGACATTAATTCCTAATTCGAATAAATGCCCATGCTAATGAAACAACCCATACTAAAAATGTCCAACCCAAAAATAGATTAATAATAAAAATTGGCATTATATTTGGATGGGTTTCGGGCGCTTGCCACTATCGTAGGTAGAAAATAAATCGTTATTAAAAATACTGCAAATAAAAAAAATAGAGTCATTATCATTTGAAAACCTCTTTAATTCAAATTTCTGCTCTCCTTAGCTGTGAGTTATAATTGCGGGCTATTATAACAGGGGTAGTCTATTTAATAAACAGCAATTGTTGTAGGGGCTGCTGCCTTGCTGTGCTCATAGTGTTATTCCTTTTTGCAGAAGCTTGGAGACAAAGGTACCCCACTAACAATCAGCTCAGGATCCCAATGATCTCGTTTTGAAACTGCTTGATAATAGGATTCAAAAAACAATAATAAATCACTTTCTGGGCTTTTTGATTTTCGTAATTGATCATAATCAAGAACAAATTCATTGATGGCTGGCACCCATTTCACACCCTCGGGTTGCAATTTTTCATGTTCAATTCCTGGTAGGAATGGATAAGAAAACCCAAAAAATGAAGGGACAGGATATTTTTCATTGCTGCAAGACCAACCGACTTCCACTTGTGCATCATCCATTGAATTACAAGCGATATAGCCTGATGTGGCTTTGGCTGCGGGTAAATGCAGACCTTTGTAACGAGCATCGCGCAAATCTAAAGTACCCCAGAGCAAACCGATACGCGGGGATATTCCATAAAATCGTGAATGATATTTGAGTAATACAAGATAGGTACTTAGCATAATACGCCACCATGCATTTACTACTTTTTCATCATACACTCTTGGGGTTACATCTTGATCAAAATTAATGGGGTTCGACATCTCTTGTGGTTTTTGATTTATTTTAATTTCTACACCTATTTGAGTCAGCGTTGCGGATATTTTTCCTGTTAACTCTGCTACAGACATGGAATGCAATTTAATTTTTCCTGATAGACCCCAGCTTGATGAGCAAATGATGATGTGATCAATAAAATCGATATCTACCGTAAAAGTGCCTGACTGAAAGGGAATGATCCCTGTGGTAATACCTCGACTGGTCAGTGGCATTGCTAAATTAGCCCAATGCGGTTCAAAGGGTTGGTGTAACATGAGTTTCCCAATCGCTTGAATACCCATAAAAAGTAAATGCGACGTTTTTTTAAAGTCATCCGCAGTCAGTGCTGGCCATGATTCATAGATACTATTATTTAGATTCGACATGAGTAAACTCCTTTTAATTCATTCAGTTTATGTGATAGATATTCAAATGGCAAATAGCTGATATATATACACTAACACAGGCACGGCTCATGTGCTATTGTGCGCAACTTTATTTGCCAAGGTCAGACGTCTACAAAAAAATCAAGGTATAGATAGGAGCATGGAGTAAGGTATGCGTAAATATCGTTGCCTTATCATTCCAATTAAATATAAAAATATAAACTTCTAGGAGAAATTATGCATACCAATAGTTTAACACTGTTAGATATACTTGCAAAAAATGATGACTTATCAGTTATCGCCCATTTTGAGATGATGGAAGAAGCTGGAAAAAGCTTATGCAACAACTCAGAATTTTATTCCTAATATCATAAATTTAACAAATTTCAGCAACAGTATTTTTTTTTCATCGACATCTACGGACTACGCGCCCTCATACCCGCAGGCCTTACCAAAGGACTAGAATGCTTCTCATCTAAAGCCGAGTCACTCCCTGTGCATCCACAAAAAATCGAGCCCACACGCCACCATAATGACGAAGACGAATTATTTTTTTGTGTTATTTTTTTTACCTCATTAGGTAAAAACAAAAGAGGGGGCGCACTAGGAATAAGTTTTTCTTCATTTAATAAATTGTCTCTTACCTGTTTTAGCACAACTACAAATGCATTAAGGCGACCCAAGAATGTACCAATGAACCCTTTTGTGAGAAAGACGATCAATCTGTTGCTATTTTCAAGCAATTTTATTGGCTTGGTATGCCTCAACATATTGATACAGAGCACTTCGGTTGAAGTTTTCTCAGCACCATTCCGAAGATAAAGATAAAGAGGATACAAAGGGTCTTGCCCTGTGATCTCCCATTCTCTCATTTCTGTGAGAAGACCAGTTACTAAATATGAAGGCATCAACACTGGTAGCGTACATCTGTCTATATAAGATAAATAGTGAAGTAAAACGTCAAATTGGGAAATCAAATAACAGATGATATCAGGATGGGCATCGATTTTAGCAGCAAGCATGAATGCAGTCGTCACATTATTATCGGCTGTGGCATTTAAATTTGCTCCTGCCGCAACTAAACGTTTAACGGTTTCAAGCTCACCAAGCGACGCAGCAAATATCAGTGGAGTCAAACCACTTTGTGTTTTTCCATGATTAACATCAGCATTGTTCTCTATCAGGAAAGCGGCAACATCGTAATAACCATTTCCGATTGCACATATTAATGCAGTAATTCCATTAGTGCCGTGATGAGGGTCGAGATTGGCTTGATGCTCAACCAGATAACGGACAATATCCAGATAGCCTTTATCTGCAGCAATATGGAGTGCAGTTGAGAGATCGCTTTTCATATCATTGGCGTTGGCTTTCACTTCAATGAGATATTTAACGATTTCAAGATGATTTCCAGATGTGGCAGACATTAGCGGAGTCACACCACTAGGTATTTCTTTAGCATTGACATTGGCACCGTGCTCAACCAGATAACGGACAATATGCAAATGGCCATGATAGGCGGCCCAGCCAAGTGCTGTACAACCATTAAAGAGATCGTCAGCTTTAACTTGGAGCTCCTCGATGAAGTATTTAACGACTTCAAGAAAGTTTCCTTTTGTAGCAAAAGTCAGCGCAGCTTTGCTCTGATCTGCTATTGCTTGGACATTGGTATTACGCATAACCAAAAAACGTACAATATTCAAATGGCCATTACGTGCAGCATAGTGAAGTGCAGTAAAGTTATCTGATGTCGTGTCATTAACATCTGCATTCTTTTCATCAATCAAGTAGGTAACGATGTCAAGATAACCTGCTTCTGAGGCAATCATCAGCAATGTAAAGTCGTCAACTCTCGCATCGATACTGGCTTGGCTTACTATCAAATAGACCATAATTTCAAAATGGCCGTTTTCTATAGCGCCTGACAATGCAGTTTCTCCTGCTGGCATTGCTTTATTGACATCCGCTTTTACTGCAACCAAGCATTTAACCAATTCAAGATTATTTCGTAGTACTGCAATCATTAGAGGCGTAATGCCAGCTATTTGAACGGCATCGACATTGGCACCACTTTCCACTATATGAATAATCATTTCTTTGGACTGATTACAGAGGATAGCCCAATGCAAAATGGTATAATTAAAAAGAGAATGTAGACATTTATGAACATCCAGAGTGTAAGCATTCAATTGATAAACAGGCATTATAATATCGGAAAAGCAATGGTCTAATATAGCTTGCTGTTTATTCTTATTTGCCCAAAACAGTAATCCTTGTTCTTTAATATCAGAGGGCCCGCCGGATGCAGACAGTAATTCAGTTATGCCGATCAATATTTTTTTTATTTCATCCAGAGCACCGGCTTTAAATAATGTAAGGAGTTTTTTCTGAGAAGGCATTAAATCCTTATACTCCCGAGCATATTCATCATCAAATGTTTCTTTATAGATAGGTGCAGCTGTATCATCAACGCATTTTTTTTCTTCTTGTAATGATTGATATGCCGACGGAAAATGAATACTTAATAAATGCGCATAATCGAACGTATCTTGATGGTTTTTTCTACTTGTCTGTTTAAGCGCTGATTGTTCGCTTGGAGTTAAGAATGCATTACTGAGGCGTAATAATACACCCTCTTCCATCTCGGACGTATTTAATGGCGTTTTATTCGTTTTTTTATAAATAGATAAATCGCGTTTGATCGCGCGCTCAATCTCAACAATAAACTCTATCCAATTTTCTATTTGAATATTTGCATCAAGGAAGTATTTTTGGGTATCAAATAAGAAACTGGTATCGATATTAACAGTGTAGCGAATCGCACCAGATCTTCTTTTAATCTTCAGGTTTCCTGTATCATACCTATTTATTTTATTAGAAATATTTTGCTGCAGGCTGTACAGTATCTCACTCTCTTTTGGGCTTGCTTCAATATCAAAAGAAATTGTTTTTTTATCAGAATCATAGCTTTTAAAGACGAGCCTCATAAGGATCCTCTGCTTTTCAATATATCGACTTATTAACGCGAAACGACATTTCACTTTATTTAGTTAATTTACCTTCTAAATATTTAATAGCCAACTTCCGAAGTCTTTTGTGCTCTTGTACCTCATCCACAGAAACAGGCAATGAAAAATCACCAGTGAAAAGCTTCATTAATTGTGTCTTTATAAACATTTGATATTCTTCGTCAGTCACATGGCCTTGGGGTTTATAAATACTTTGCATGATGTGTGTGGGATCAAAATCATATCCAAGTGCTTTACCCATTACTATTAGTAGCTCGGTGAGCGTATCTTCACAATCCATATTGAATTCAATTTGCTCCGCGTCAGTTGTCGCTGTGTCCTGAGTACGAGCTTGCGAATATTCACACCATGCTTCTTTGACTTTTTTATATTTTTTACCTCTATAGAATTCAATATCAATCATGTTCAGTGCTTTAATGTGGTCTTGAGACATAACAGCCGCTCTGGTTGCCATCAACGTTTTGAATATATCTAACCGTCGCTTTCGGGTTTCTTTTCTTTCATCTAGTTTGCTTTGAATCCATAAGGCACTGACAGGTGCAGTTAAAATGGCGGCTATTGTTAACCAATCTTTTAATGACACGTTTATTAATATCTGCGCTATATTGCTTTCTACACTCATTACGTCACTTCCTCTTCCATATTTTTTTCAATAAATTATTTTTACTTTTGCATATTGACTTTTATTCACACGCAGCGGATTATAACTAAGATTTTTGAAAATGACTTATATTAAACTTGTTTTCAAAAAGAAAAAACCAGAAGAACATACGCTTGATTGATTTTCGGCATTTGTTAGTCTGGTTTAAGTAGCGCACAAGCCAAGTGCACCAACACATGGCGAGTGCTAACCATCTTCACCTTTAACAGAGGAGAGGCAAAAATGGCTAAAGAGATTTTAGCGGTTTCATCACGTTCAAGCAATCCAGTTTCGCATCTAGCTTATCTAATTAATGCCGCTTTGGAAGCACGAAGCAGTCATTCTGATAGTTTTTCTACCGATTATAAGCAACAACTTCGTACATTGGTCAGGGCAATCGCACTTCAATTT
>DHJK01000050.1:332-26766 GCA_002404295.1 Legionellales bacterium UBA4722 | reverse complement strand
GTATTATTTAATAACAAGTGAATTTCTAAAATGAGGAAAAGTATATGTCGAATTCACACGCTCCACTTAGCTCAGCGCTTGAAAATGCAAGTGAGCTTAAAGGTTTTCTTGAAATGAATCAAGAAGGCACTTTGATGGTTGGAGTAGTTGATGTTATGACCCTTGAAACTGATAAACCTCGAATATTTTTAGCACCTGTTATAAAAAATACTTATGTTTTAAGAAAGCCAAATGGGTCAATAAAAATGACATATAAATTAAAAAAATCCGATAAGGCTGCTATTGCTGGTTTTCTACCTTATGATGAGGAAGAATTCGAATCATTCTCAAATAAATTTACAAATGAAGCACCATCCCACGTACCAACAGATTCTGTACCTATAATGGAAGGATGTGAACGTACAGGTCCAAAAAGTTTTCAAACTATGACTGCTTATGAAATTTTATTGCAAACAAAGCTTAATATCAGCCAATCTGATAAATGGTTTCAGTCAATACCACAATACAGGTCGGGCAAAGGAAATCGTTTTTATAGCAACTGGTGCGTGTTTAGCTTAACAAAACAAAATCAACAATGGGTTTTTGACTTTAATGTAAACTCGGAGCAATCTAGCCAGGATGAAAAACATATATTTTCTAATTTTCACAGGATCAACAATGATGATAAAAATTTAATTGAGACCAGAGTCAAAGGATTACTTACGCCATTAATGCCTCGAGCAGCCCACCAGGAATATCCAGGCGAAGGACTGATTGGACCTGACAGCGAAGAAAGCTCTCCAAACGCAGGGGAAAGAGAATATAAACCCGCAGAAAATCCACACTCACAAGCAGCGATCTCATCTGGAAACAATCCAATTAACCAACAAGCGATCTTAGATCGTAAGCTTGAAGATGCGTTAACAGCAGAAAAAGAGCTAACACAAAAGGCCTTACTATCTTTAGCACAAAAACAAGGAGAATGCCTTGCTTTACAACAGTCTCTTGCTGCACAAGAAGGAGAACTACGCAGAACGATAACAAGCAAACAGCAACAGGATATTGTTTTAGCACAAAATAAAATATTAGCTCTAGAACAATCTGTTGAAACTCTCACAACACAACTAAGCAAAGCTCAGCAAAAAAGCCTCACATTTGAAAATGAATTACAAAGAATACAAACAGAAAACAAAACAACAGCAGAGAGACAAATAACGAAAATTACACAATCAGAAAATGAGCTACAATCAACGCAAGATTTAAAAAAACAATTAGATGAAACACTGCAACTAAACAAAGAACTAACAACAGCCATAGAATCTACGCAACAAGAAAATAAAAAAAAAGCAGCAGAAATAGCGCACTTGCAAGAAGAGCTAAGACAAGCCAAAACATCCATGGCAGGCACCCCCGCAATATCAGACCCGCAAACAATCACAAGATTAAATGCTCAATTACGAGATAAACAAGAAACGCTTAAAACACAGCAGATAGATATAACCCAGCAAAAAAATCAAATCGCAAAATTAACCAAAGAACTAACAGAAACTCAAGATAAAGTAGGCAAACTAAAAACTGAGAGGACAGAAGATAGAGCAACGATAACTCGCTTTGAAACACAGAAAATAAACTTTGAAGCAGAGGCAGGAGACTTGAAGCTGAGGACAGAGACTCTAGTCAAAAAGTTAAGCGAAGAGCAAGAAAAAACCAAAGGGTTAGAAGCCCTGATAGAACAAAATGGAAAAACACACACCCTAGAAATATCCAAACTAACAAAAACAAACACGCAGGCAAATATAAAGCTACAACTCGCTCAAACTCGCCTACCAGAAGCAACAAAGAGAGATGATATATCAAACTCAGAAACAATATCATCCACAGAAAGGCAAAAACTCCAAACACTCGAACAGCAAACACGACAAATACAAAATGAAGTAAAATTGCAAGCAAATGAAATAACACGCTTAAAGTCCGAGCTAGAAACAGCCCAAAATCACGCAAGACAACAAGAAACAGCAGCGCAAGAAAGAAAGACTACAGAAGCAAAAGAAGAAAAATCAAAAGCTGAGCTAAACGTAAAAATAGCTGAAGCATCTCAGCTCATAGGAAAGTACCAAGAAAAGGTTCGCGCTTATCAAAATAAATTAGATCCATCAAGTCACTACTTCATAGAACGGATTTTTTTACAAGATACTCAGGACAAAATTATTGAGTTAGAAAAATTTAAAACCTTTTTGGAGGACAACAAGCAATCTCCACTAGAGAAAGCCAATAAAATTAATGGCAACAACTTATTACCGGATGGTGTGAATATAGATAAATTAACTAGCAGACGCGATCGCTGTGTATGGAAACAATTTCACGCAATTCTAGGATTATTCCGCACTAGAGCCGCCACAGAAGGGGCGATACAGTTTGAAGAATTGACGTCGAGTTCAAACAATAGCAGTTACTAAATCAGGGCACTAAAAAACTTTAAAGAAATATAACGCTTAATTTGCTAATCAAAATCGCTGCTTAGGATAGCCCTAAGCAGTATAAATATATAATATCGATCACCCTATTCAAAAAACTCATCCGCACCAATAAGCGGCAAAAATCGTTGTAATACAGTTTCAAAAATCTCACGATTTACTTTTTTTATGAATTTTGCTTTCCGATCTTGCCATGATAATGTTTGAATAATACTACACGCTATGACTGACGGCTTATCAAGTCCTTCAACAGCCACTTCAGTTAAATGTCCTCTGATACTCGTGCTGATTGGACAACAAATAAGTAAGCCTGTTTTTTTATTATATTCTTTAGAAGACAAAACCAAAGCAGGCCTATATTTGCCGACTTCTTTACCTTTCTGAGGCTCAAAATCTAGAAAAATAAGATCAAAGCGTTCTGGAATGTATTTATTCATGGTTGTCAAACTCTCGCTGAATGATATTAACAACCTCATCAGCGTGTGCCGTTTTAGGAGTTAAACCTTTTAATAATTGAGCTTCAGTATAAATAAGCGACTTCTTTTTTTTAGGGTGGATAGCATGAATAGTCAATCCTTTTTCATTGACCTCAATTTCAATAGGCATATTCGCTGAGAAATGAGGAATTGTTTTTAAGGGTCCTGTAATACGCACAGCCAAACTATTCCCCCATTTTCGGATCGTAGAGTGTATTTTCATAAAATGACCTTTTGTTTGAAATTATTAGAAAGTATACACTATGTAGACACAATTTTCAATTCATAATAGAAAACGGTGTGTTTTTAGTGTCAACGTGCCAGCGCTTCAGTCCTCGTCATTGCGAGCGCGAGCGAAGCAACCTAGTCTTTTCAACGCTGCTTTTGAGCCTCAATGGTACTAATCAGCTTTGAAAAGACTAGGTTGCTTCGCTCCCGCTCGCAATGACGAGGGTAGAGACGCGGAGACATTCTCGATTGAGTCCGGTTAAGTACGCTAAATAATTACAAAAATGACGACAGCGCATCCAACGCCCAACGCGCAGATACTTTAATTGCTAAATCACCATGCTCACCTGCTAATAGCCTCTGACATCCAACATACGCGATCATCGCACCATTATCCGTACAAAATTCATGGCGAGGGAAAAAGACTGCGCCACCCTCATCAGCAACCATCTGTCGCAACTGTTCCCGCAATACAACATTAGCACCTACCCCGCCTGCAACTACTAACGTCTTTAATCCAGTTAATTTCAAAGCACGACGACATTTTATGACTAACGTCTCAACTGCCGCGTCCTGAAAAGCCCGCGCAATATCTGCGCGTGTTTGCTCATCTAATGTTTTCCCAACAATATGATTAGCCGCGGATGTTTTTAATCCGCTAAAACTAAACTCTAATCCAGCACGATTAATCATAGGCCGCGGAAAATGAAATCGCTTAGGATCTCCACGCTGAGCCAAGACCGACAATGCGGCACCCCCAGGATAGCCCAAACCTAATAGCTTAGCCGTTTTATCAAATGCCTCACCCACCGCATCATCTACCGACTCCCCAATCACCTCATAATTCCCAAAGCTAGCCACATTCACTAGCATGGTATGACCACCCGATACTAATAGCGCAACAAAAGGATAAGCTGGCGGATCAGGCTCCAACATGGGGGCTAGCAAGTGCCCTTCCATATGATGCACCCCCACTGTAGGTAATCCCCAAGCAAACCCAATACTCTGACCCACAGTCGCACCCACCAACAAGGCGCCCACCAATCCAGGCCCCGCAGTATAAGCAATACCGGTAATATCTTTGGGGGTTGAGCAAGAATCTGTCATAGCCTGTTCAATCAAACCGATCACTTTACAGACATGATCTCTTGAGGCAAGCTCCGGCACCACCCCACCATATTCGGCATGGAGAGCCACTTGACTATATAGAGCATGGGACAACAAGCCCTTTTTTGAGTCATAAACCGCCACCGCGGTCTCATCACAGGAAGTTTCGATACCTAAAACACGCATTTCGCTTTGCATTTCTCTTCATTAGCCATTAGAATCTGCCATTCTTTCACAAACTACCGAACGGAGTATAGTGTCAACAATGCCAAGTATACGCGTTAAAGACAATGAAAATTTTGAAATCAGCTTACGCCGCTTTAAGCGCTTAACTGAAAAAGCCGGTGTGCTGTCCGATTTAAGACGTCACGAATTCTATGAAAAGCCTACCTGGAAGCGCAAGCGTAAAAAAGCGTCTGCAGTAAAGCGTTTTCAGAAAAAGATATCGCGTGCAGTTGTTGCCAAGGACAAAGATAAACAACGTTAATCCTTTAAAGAGTAGAAACCATGACGGAATCAGCGATCAAAGGACAAGTCACCGAAGATATGAAAGCAGCTATGCGCGCCCATGATAAGGAGCGCCTAACTACTATTCGTCTCATTTTAGCGGCTTGTAAACAACGTGAAGTGGATGAGCGAATTACGCTCACAGACGAACACGTGCTTTCCATCCTTGATAAGATGCTAAAACAACGTCGTGAGTCTATTGCGCAATACCAAGCAGGGAATCGCCCAGACCTGGCACAAAAAGAAGAAGAAGAGATACTGATTATTCAGCATTACTTGCCAGCACAGCTTTCTGATTCGGAAGTGAATGCACTTATTGATGCGGCTATTAAAGAGTCAAATGCCGCAACGATGAAGGATATGGGTAAAGTGATGGGGATATTAAAGCCCAAGCTACAGGGACGAACGGATATTGCTGCTGTCAGCGCTAAAATAAAAGAACGGTTACCTGCGTAAAAGCCTGTTTTCACGAGAACATTCACTTAATTGTGCAGCGTCCTTCATTATTGCAAAGGTTACGTAATTTATTAATAACGGCTCGATGGACACCACAACTGTCACCCCGCAAAATTTTCGTCCATTGAACCAGATAAAAACACTGGTCTAGCACGAAAATTTTGCGGGATGACAGTTCTGGTGTTTGCAATAGATTTTAATTCTTGTCATCGAATTATATAACCTTTACAGCAATGACGGATGCTGGCACAGTTAAGTTAAATGAACATTCTTGTTTTCACTGTATCTGACTTGCATTACGTTACAGGGAAAGGGGCTCTATGTCACAATTACAGATACCACGAGAATTTATCCAACTTTTACTAGCCCGCACGGAACTAGTCGATTTAATCGATGGCCGCATCCCCTTACGTAAAAAATCCAGCAACAATTACTTCGCCTGCTGCCCTTTTCATACAGAAAAATCAGCCTCTTTTTCAGTCAGCCAAAACAAACAGTTTTACTATTGCTTCGGATGCGGCGCTCACGGAAATGCCATCGATTTCTTGATGCAATACGACCGCCTTTCCTTCCCTGAAGCCATTGAAGCGCTTGCCAAACTCGCAGGCATGGAAATTCCACGCGAAGCAAACACGGCTGCCAAACCAGCCGTAAGCAATGATATCTATGATCTCTTAGCTAACATCACCAAATATTACCAAACTGAATTACGTAAATCAGAGCGCGCTATCGATTACCTCAAAGAACGCGCCATGACAGGCGAAATCGCTCGCGATTTCTGCATAGGCTATGCCCCACCCGGCTGGGATCATGTATTACAAACCTTTGGCAAAACAGCTAGCTTAAAACAACAACTACTTGATGCCGGGATGCTCATTAAAAAAGACGAAGGCGGTTATTATGATCGTTTTCGCGAACGTATTATGTTCCCCATCCATGACCGTCGCGGCAGAGTGATTGGTTTTGGTGGACGCGTTCTTGATAAAGGCGAACCCAAATATCTGAATTCGCCTGAAACACCTGTTTTTCAAAAAGGTCATGAGTTATATGGCCTCTATCAAGCACTGCAAGCCAACCGCCAATTAGATCGCGTTTTGATTGTAGAAGGTTATATGGATGTCATTGCATTATTCCAGCATGAGATCACTTACGCAGTCGCCACTCTGGGCACCGCAACCACTACTCATAATTTACAACGCCTGTTCCGCTACTCCAAAGAAATCATCTTTTGCTTTGATGGTGATCAAGCTGGCCGCACCGCTGCTTGGCGCGCCCTACAAGTCGCATTACCCATTGCACGCGATGATATACAAATTCGCTTTATGTTTTTACCCGAAGGCGAAGATCCCGATACGCTAGTACGCAAAGAAGGAAAGGCGGCCTTTGAGCAGCTTATGCAAGCTGCTTTACCCTTATCCAGCTTCTTTTTTCAATCCATCAGCGCCCAATCTGATCTAAGCAATATGGATGGCCGAGCGCGTTTCGTTAATTTGGCCACAGAACACCTTAATCAATTACCCGCGGGTATCCTGCAAAAAATGATGTTTGAAGAACTCGCTAAAAAAGCGCGAATCGATGTGGCTCAGTTAACACAGCCTCAAAAAAGAACACATAAAAAACCAAGCGCCTCAAAAGCGCGCTCACCCTCTTCTTTACGTTTAGCGATTACCTTATTAGTGCAAGAGCCCCAATTAGCGACAAACATCAATGAAGTCATGCCCATCTTTGAAATACCGGGTGCCGCTTTATTTATAGAGCTGCTTGAAAACATTAAGCAATATGCTTTTCCTAACACTGGCGCATTACTGGAATTTTGGCGCGACCGCACTGAAGCCACCTTACTTAAAAAACTGGCTCAAACTGAGCATATGATCCCTGCCGCAGGACTTAAAAATGAGTTTTTAGGTGCTATCGAACAACTCAGAAAACTAGCTCATAACCAACAAATCAATCAATTATTAGAAAAAGCAGGGCAAAACGCATTGTCGCCTGAGGAAAAACAGCTGCTTCACGAGCTGATTCATACAAAAAAATCCTAGTCTGATCGCCATTTTACCCTTATTAGAGACTAGTTCAAAACGGCAACAACGGGTATAATGACTCGGTTGTATGATACCCTTTCACCACTCTGAGTTAATAGGTCAAAATATGTCAAAAAATGTGGATCAACAAGAGCAACAACATTCACGCCTTAAAGAGCTTATTGCTCGGGGTAAAGAACAAGGTTATTTAACCTATGCAGAAGTGAACGATCACTTACCTGCTGACATCGCTGATCCCGAACAAATCGAAGAAATTATTGGCATGATCAATGACATGGGTATCCGTGTCACAGAAGTGGCTCCTGAAGCCGAAGAATTATTACTTGCTGACAATGAAACTGCTGCCGATGAAGTTGCAGAAGAAGAAGTGGCAAGTGCTCTTGCAGCAGTGAACAGTGAATTTGGCCGCACCACCGACCCTGTACGCATGTACATGCGCGAAATGGGCAGCGTCGAGCTATTGTCTCGCGAAGGCGAAATCGCCATTGCCAAACGTATCGAAGCAGGCATGAACCAAATGCTAACTACATTGGCAAATCAACCACAAATGATTGCTGAAGTATTAGCAGATTACGATAATGTAGAAAAAGGTGAAACTCGCTTAAGTGATATCATTAGCGGTTACAATGAACCCATTGTCTTTATTGATGAAGAAGCCCTTGAGAAAGAAAAAGCTGCTGCTGCGATTGCAGCTGCGACCGCTGTTGTCGCTGAAGAGGAAGAAGAGGAAGGCGGTGAAGCGGGCGGCGAATTTCTTGAAGAAGAAACGGGCCCTGATCCAGAAGTGGCTAAAGTACGTTTTGCTGAATTACGCGCGCTTTATGAAGACACCATGGCGACCGAGAAAAAGCACGGCACCACTAGCAAAAAATGGTTACAAAAACGCGAAGAATTAGCAAAATGCTTTATGGATATCAAACTTGCTTCACGCCAGTTTAATAAACTATCCAAGAAAATGCGCTCTTTACTCGATGAAATTCGCACACAAGAACGCCACATCATGAATCTTGCGGTGAATAAAGCTCGCATGCCACGCAAGATTTTCATTGGCTCTTTCTTGAATAATGAAACCAATCCCGATTGGATGGACGGTCATAAAGGTAAAGGCCATTATGATGATTTACAACTGTATTCTGCTGAAATTTCACGCGCGCAAAACAAGTTAATTTCACTACAAGATCTGATGAAAATGTCGATCGGTGAAATTAAGGAAGTGAATCGCCGTATGTCCATTGGCGAAGCAAAAGCCCGCCGCGCTAAAAAAGAAATGGTAGAAGCGAACTTACGTTTAGTGATCTCAATCGCCAAAAAATACACGAACCGTGGTTTACAATTTTTGGATTTAATTCAGGAAGGTAATATCGGATTGATGAAAGCGGTAGATAAATTTGAATACCAACGCGGTTACAAATTTTCAACCTACGCAACTTGGTGGATTCGCCAAGCCATCACCCGCTCGATTGCAGATCAAGCGCGAACTATCCGTATTCCGGTTCATATGATTGAAACCATCAATAAATTAAACCGTATCTCCAGACAGATTCTTCAAGAAACAGGCTTAGAACCTACGCCTGAACAATTAAGCATCCGTATGGATTTGCCTGAAGAAAAGATCCGTAAAGTGTTAAAGATCGCTAAAGAACCTATTTCGATGGAAACACCGATAGGCGACGACGAAGATTCGCATTTAGGCGACTTCATTGAAGATATCAACATCGAATCACCTTTAGATGCTGCAACCAACACGGGCTTATCTGAAGCAACCCAAAAAATATTAAACTCCTTAACGCCACGCGAAGCGAAAGTATTACGCATGCGCTTTGGTATTAATATGAACACTGATCATACTTTGGAAGAAGTAGGCAAACAATTTGACGTAACCCGCGAACGTATCCGTCAAATCGAGGCCAAAGCGTTGCGCAAACTACGTCATCCTTCGAGATCAGAACAATTACGTAGTTTTTTAGAAGAACAAGAGTGACAAAACCCATTATGACTTGTATACTTTTGCGCTCATGGATGAGCAGCAAAACAAGTAGCATAATTCAATAAAGTTTAGGGGCTCATAGCTCAGTTGGTTAGAGCAGGGGACTCATAATCCCTTGGTCCTAGGTTCGAGTCCTAGTGGGCCCACCAAAGCTATTGAAAATAATAGATTATTTTAGATGTCTTGCTCAATGAAGCAGTAGAGCAGTTTTAGTAGGACTATAGTAGGAAAGATAGAACTGTTCAAATCAATCAAGGATGCGCTATAATTCAAATATGGTTCTTTGCCTATCGGCTTGGAACGTACAGAGGCTTCGGTCGCAGAGCCAGCATAGCAAATCAGCGACCGCCCATTCCCCCTTATATCTTGATCCATTTCGGCGAACCCTTAATCTTTTTAATACTACCTTTATCAGCAACATATGCCGTCACAAAATCTGCGGTTAATGGTTTTCCCTGCGAATCGGTTTTATTCATCCTGATAACCACAATGAAATCCCCATACACTACGCTTACTCGTCTAGTGCTATCGTAAACCTTCCCATCTTTATTCCATCCCTGATAAAGCTCCGCTTTAGGATTTTCAAGAGTCGCTCTTATCCAACTAATGCGCTCTGCGCGAGTTTTTGAAAATTGATCTTTCTTTCCATCTTTTGCCGATGACTCATAAAATACATGACCAAATTTTGTTTGACGAAAATAAACTCTGATCCCATCAAAAGTAAGTATTTTTTCTTGGCAATAATGTTTTTCATAATGCTGCTTATACTCAGCAGGCGTGGTATAGACAGTCAAGGCTAGCATCAACATTCACCATCCCCCTTCTAGCCTAATTCTGAATATATTAAATTTTTCTTCACGTTGAAAAGTAGGATTTAGTTTGTGATGTAACGCTTGTTCAAGATGCGTTATTATTCCAAGCTTAGCTTCACTCTTAGTACCGCCATTCATTTTTGCACCGACGGCACCCAAAAGAAAATCCGTCAACTGTATTAAAACCACCTCATGCGATGGCAATGCCTGTATGAAATTAACTTTAGCTGTTAGATTAGCACTCGACAAACATTCAGATAATACTTTCAACCGCGATGGATCACGATTAGTTTTTGTATCGCAAAATATTGTGTATGTATTTAAGTCTAAGATCCAATGATGAAGTAACTGATAGTAGAATTTATAAAATCCTAATTCCTTGTCATGATTATGCCACCCTAAATCTACCTTACTAGATTCAATAGCAATACATCTAAATCTAAGTTTGTCTTGATAAGAAATAAATAAATCAACAAGTCCAAGATAGAAATTCTTTTTAGAAGGCGAAATCTTACTCCACTTTATTTCGCCCCAAGCAGAATGCTTTTCACGCAACTGAGCAATACCAGCCTTAACATTCTCTCGAATGTCAGATGGCAACCAAAGACTGCCTATCATGAAAAATTGGCCGATTTGTTTCTTTGCGATTAAATCTTGTCGACTTTCATCGCAGTACACCTCAAAATCCATAACTTATCCCATCGTCAGATTTGAATTTGGCTGATTATAGCAATTAGCGTCCTAACATTTCTCTGTTTAGTTACTTAAATATTCTCCTATTTCATGCAAGAGCTCGGGGTGAATTAGCTTAGAAAGCGTGCTTGCAAGTTTTTTAGTAAACCAAGTTGGACGAGCGCATATAGGGTTAATAGTGGCAAGACACATTGTTGTCGCGGATGAACAAGGAATTTCACGATTATTTGTTAAATTCCTCCCAACAAACCGCATAGCTTCCATTAAAGCGGCTGCTTGGTCAGCTTCATTACAATCAGATAATTTAAGCGCAGAAATGATATGAGAAGCTAATGCATTGGTGTTCTCTTCGGCTCTCTTTAAATCGGCGTTAATGTTTGGGAGGTCAAAAGGGTTTATTGATTCAAAAGTAATTTTTCTGCTTTCATGCAGATCGGTTGAAAGTTGATTAACAGGTGAAACTACTTCCGAATAGACATGATAAAGTCTTTTCTCTGCATTTGAGTAATCTTCATCAGTCCAGCCAGAAGGGAGTTTAATGGCAGACTCAAGAAGGTGATGTATCTCGTGCAAACTCTTCAAGTGATGTTTCCAAGGCTCTAGCTGCCATTTGCGTAAGATTTGATCTGCTTGACGTCTGAGCTGCTCTTTCTTTCTATACCGGCCTTGCTTTTCTGCATTTGAACTTTGTTCCATACAAATACCCTTTTTTAGTTACGTTACTTGTTTATGTGGTAACGTAACCTCAACCAAGGGATATGTCAATTGCTTATGATCAAACTTTCAGAAATAAGGCCAAGCATCTCGCTAAGACTAACAAACTTAACCAACATGTATTATCGCGAATTTTTGCTGCTCATAATGCACTCATAGGTGAGCAGTAATTAGGAATCGAGGGAAAATCACTCAAGATATTGCGGCCAGCAGCAGTGATAACAGTAATGTCGGATTGCGTTACTCGATACGCCCCATGCTTTAATGCGTCTTCATTTATGTAAGCTCGCCTTATAAGACAATCAACTTCAGAAAATTTGGATGCATAAAAAAATTCATGTGATGAATAACCGGTGAAAAAAATAACAGAAAAGAACGAAGACTGCTAGCGCTTTTTGTATAACTATTCAAATCCTAGTGTTAAAACGTTTTACCGATTTAAACCACTAAATTGTTCAAAGCATTCTATTTCGCCTGGCGTGATTAATGGCGAAAATTTTTGTATTGCTGCAACGATCATCCCCTCACCTAATGTAGTAATAAACTGGGCTGTCTATGCACCATAATACATAATAGAAGGATCAGGACGGGAGTCTCCTGGGGATATATTGCTTGGATTTCATTTGACCCTTCTTGATGTACAACCAATTTCTAGCGAGGTAATTGATAAAATTTCTGCTGTTAGAACATTTAATAAATGGTGCTGCAGAAAAGCTTCCAGAGCCTCAAATTTTGGTCATGAACGCTCAAAAGATGGGGGGCTTGAAATTGCAAAGCATTTGCTTGAGAAAGACCCGCTAACAATAAAAAGAGATTTAGTAAAAGCAATTGTAATAATGCTGCAAAAAGAAGGAATTAAAAATGGCAAGAAACCTTACTCTAAAATTACCATTAGAGATTGGTTGAAACCAATCAAAGGCAAGGTTAGTCGTCCAAGACTTTGTAATAAAATATCTTCGTTAATACAGGCAGGATCACTCTCGGTTGATTGGTCTTAATCAAATTGATAATTCAAAATGGTTGGCAGCCTAATGAGATTTTTAAAAGTCTGATGGTAAACACTGTGTGTCCTTAAAAAACATAATAAAACCCTTAAAATGTTAAAATTATGTAAGCGTTAGCGCACAAATAAAATAGCGAATCGCCTGCAGACAGATACTAATAATATAGTATATATTTATCGCCCTGAAAATTGATTGATGCATAAACTGTGCAGAATTTCATTATCAGCCGAAATCAGATTCATTCACATTTAAGCAGCGTGTTGAAACACTGGAGCGAAAAACATTTTTCATGGAAGACTCCTCAAATATCAACGGAAATCAACCCAATATAACCATATAACCAAAAGGAGCTCGTTATGGAGTTTTCAATAGAAGTTGTTGAAGAAACCGAAGCAACAGTAGAAGTAGCCTGTAACAGTGTAGGCTGCCCGTAACATCAGTAAAAAATTGGTCCCTGGATTAATAGTCTGGGGATTGATTATCCCGCATACCAAATATAAAGTGTTAAAATAATGAACTCAAGTCGCATTAATAATATCAGAATTAAAACAATAACAATCAGTGATGCCGAAAATTATATGAGGTTATTGCGATCTCTGGATGGCGAAAGTAATTTTTTATTCTTTGAAAAAGATGAAAGAAGCGGAAACCTGGAAAAATATTCTGAGTATTATTAATAAAATTTTGTCTGATGAAAATTCGGTGATATTTGTAGCCGAATCAGATTCGGATGGACTGATCGGTTTTATCTGCGGCGAAGTGCTGAATGTTAGAAAAAAATCGCATTCAATGACTATTAGCATGGGGGTGCTCAAGAAATATCAGCTTGGTTTGGGGAGAAAACTGATGGCGATATTGTTGAGTCATGCTCGCAGGAATAATATAAAGAGAGTAGAGGCATATGTTATGGAAACCAATAAAAAATGCCTTAATCTGGTGAAGAAATTCGGATTTTTGATCGAGGGCATAAAAAAAGCATCAATAAAAACAAGCAATGGATTTGTAAATGAATACATGATTGGGCTGGTGTATGAGTAATTTGAGTGGTGGGTCACATGAGTCAACACAATTACTGCTTGCAAAACTGGTGACAAATCCGCGCTTAGTCCGTGAAGCTATAGACAGCACTGATGGATTTTTGGCTGGGTTTAGCATGGAGGAAAAACAAAAACAGGAACTCATTGAATTTTTTAAAAATCATGGGGTAAGATTTCTAGCGTCCTCGCAGCTTCTCATGAAAAAAAGGCTGGATGACATTGTGGATGCCATGCAGGTTGGAAGGAAAATATTTTCATATGAATTGCTTCGGGAGTATTTTGAAAATTATCTGGAGAAAACTGGCCTAGATGAGTATGTTTCAAAAAATCCGGTTGTTGAGTCTATTCTTTTTTGCAAATATATAATTTCCCGGGAAAATGTAGATGAAAGAGAAAAAATTATCCTTGATTATGATCTGACAAGAAATTCAGTACTCCAGGAGTTGATGAATGATGGAAGGTCTTATCACTCCGTGATCAGGGATGCTGAAACAGTCAGCTGCGCCCCATACCAGATGAAGGTAGTGATACATCCCTCCGTCAAAATTAAAGAATTCCCAGCTGGTACCTCTCTGTTAATAAAGGCCATCAGAAACAATGCCTCAGATGATGGGGTAATTTTTTCTTCAGGAAAAGAAATATTAATATTCCATAAAAACTGGAAAAAAGGTGGTGTTGCTACTCTGAAAATATCACCAGACACAGAAAAATTTATAAAAATTCTGGCATATGCGGATTCACTGGGGCATGCGTATGATTTATTGAATGAAGAAACGGGCACAGAATTAGATGTTCTCAGGTCGGTTGTCACGCGATTTGTGGAGAGTGGTCTATGTGTCTTTCAATCAGTTGGGAGGTCATATGTATAAAAAACCGGGACGTAATCCTGGTGTTGGGATAAATTTTCATCATCATTTTGCTGGGGACATATTAAGAAATATCGATCAGATTGACTTTATTGAGGTGTTCACCGAGAAATTTTTCATCAAAGAAAATGATGAAACGTTGAGTAAGATTTTGGAAAATATCCCACTGGTACTCCACGGCCTTGATCTTTCAATTGGTTCAACGGGGCCGCTCAAAATAGAATATCTGGACAATCTTCGATCTTTACTTGCCGGCATTAATTTTGAATGGTTCAGTGATCATATTTCACTGACACATGAAAATAATTTTGAGGTGGGGCATCTGATGCCGGTTCAATTTTCAGAGGAAAACGTATCCAAGATCTCAATAAAAGCCAAGGAAGTCGCTTCACTGACAGACAGACCATTCTTACTGGAGAATATCACCTATTATTATCCTATTCCCGGTCAATCCATGGCAGAAGAGAGTTTTATCTCAAGCATATTGGAATCTGCGGACTGTGGTATGCTCCTTGATGTCAACAATCTGTATATCAATTCAAAAAATCATGGTTATGATCCCATAAAATTTCTCAGCAAAATACCTGTGGACCGGGTAGTTGAAATCCATATAGCCGGCGGATCATTTAAGCATGGAATGCTTGTTGATACTCATGCCAATTCAGTTTCAACTGAGGTTTGGGATCTTTTTGATGAAGTATGCAACCGGGTTCCGTTTAACGGTGTAATCATCGAAAGGGATTCTAACCTGGATAGGTTGGAAGATCTAATTGATGAGGTAAATATAGCCAAAAAAATAATGAAAAATAACGGCATATATAAAAGTAACATTTAAGAGATAGTCTATTGAAAGTTTTAATTGTGGCCCACCCTGATGATGAAATTATATGGTTTGATCCGCTTTATTTTGATCTGATTTTCATTGTGTTCTGTGAGAGGCATGACAGAGTTGAAGCCGGACGAAACAGACTGAATGCCATCCAGCAACATCCACTGAGAAATAAAATTCGTATGTTGAATATACCTGAGTCTGGATTCTGGAGGGATAAAACAAGAGTTGCCGAATTGGCAGGAGCGGCGCAACGTCTTGTTGAGGAGCTTTCCGTTATTAAAGAAAATTTTCGGATCTCAGAAATATATACTCACAACTCTGTCGGTGAATATGGGCACGATGATCATGTGCTGGTTCACGAATGTGTGTTGAATATTTTTAAACAATACAGAAACTGCAAAATTTACTGTCCAGTCAGATATATGGAATCTGATGATGTCGGCAGATATTCCATTGTTCGGAATAGTATTGATATAAATTTTTACAATAAAGTCAAAAATATTTATTCTGAAAATCACTGCTGGACATGGGATTCCCGCTATGAGCCTTGCTCCCATGAAGAATATTATGAGATTAATGGAATATGACAGCAGAAAAAATCACTGCCTCCATGGCAACCATTCCATCACGAGCTGAAAGCGTGCAGGCTGCAGTTGAGTCTTTGATTAATCAAGTGGATGAGCTGATTGTTTATCTAAATAATTGGAGGGATGTACCCGATTTTTTGACCCATAAAAAAATCAGGATACTTAATGGCGATGATCTTGGCGATACGGGTAAGTTTTATGGCCTTCAATTGGTTGAAGGGTTTATTTTTACAGTTGATGACGACCTGGTTTATCCGAAGAATTATGTTGAAAAAATGATTGAAAAAATTAATCAATATAACCGTCAGGCATTTATATGTGTCCATGGAAATCTTGTACCGAAGGAAATAATAAAATCGTATTACAGGGATAAGAAAGGCGTTCATTTTTCCTGCGAGCTTAAGGTAGATATCAGGGTAGACGTTCCAGGTACAGGTACACTTGCCTGGCATTCATCGCTGTACAGATCGGATATGAAAGATTATGAAAGAAAAAATATGACAGACATTTGGGTTTATAAGATGGCAAATCGCCAGAATATTCCAATTATCTGTATTGCCAGGCCGCATAAGTGGATCACGTTATACTCAACGACTTGCCAGGCAGAGAGTATTTATAAGTCAAGTCATAGGAATGATTTTTATCAAACGGAGATCGTCAACCAGATTATCAGTCAGACCGGAATAAACGTATGACAGAAGCGCGAAAATTGCAGGATCATTTCAGAACCCATGGATATGTTCTTTTAAAAAACTATCTGGATGAAGAGTCTTTGCTCATTCTTAGAGATTGTGCAGTTGCGCTTGATTCATTGCCTGATAAGCCTGGAAAAATAATGAAATATTATGAGCTCTCAAGTTGTGATGGGAGCCGAATATTAAATAGGGTGGAACAATTTGCTGATTCATTTTCTGATATTAATGCGCTTTTAACTGAAGGTGTGATTGCAGAGGCTGTAAAGCTTGTATCCGGTATTTCACCATCACTTTTCAAGGAAAAAATTAATTTTAAAATGCCGGGGGGTGGTGGTTTTAATGTGCATCAGGATGCGCCGGCATTCACTAAGTTTATCAGGGAGGAGCTTGTGGTTGTGATGATTCCGGTGGATAAAACAGATGAGAAAAATGGTTGCCTCCAGGTTGCGGGGAATTTTTTTAAAAAGGAAATTATCCCACACGTGGATGGAACAGTAGAGATCTCGCACCTCTCTGGAATTAAATGGGAAAAAATTATAATGAATCCATCTGATATTTTAGTATTCAGTTCTTGGCTTCTTCACAAATCAAATACGAATTTTTCAACCGGTCCACGGAGAAATTATTTTGTAACCTACAATGACCTTAAGCATGGAAGAATGAGGGATGAATACTTTGATTTCAAGCGTAAGTATTTTCCACCACTTGTAGAAAGAAACCCAGATGTTAGTTATCAGGGTTGGACTTCAAAGCTGTCAAAACAAATTTTATAGAGGAATTTATGTTTTATACCTTTGGTGTTGATTATCATCTTGAAAATATCAAGAAGATCACAGGAATTCAGGTTGGGTACAGTTGTATGGATACAATAAAGTCCGGTTATAATCGATTTCTTGGCATGGATTCGATATTCAATGGTGTGGTTGACTGGAACTCTCCTGTGTTTCTCAGTTTTGCCGATTCAATTCGGTATTCGCAAAGATATTTCAATGAAAAGCATAAATACTTTGACACCAATCTGCCGGAAATTGAAAGTATGATTAGGAGCGGTTATTTCAAAAATATGTTCGATGAGCTAAAATTAGACAATCAATGCGTGTTCAACATGGCAAATATTGTTATTAAAGTTGTTATTATCAACAGGCTGAATGGATATACGAATGGCACAACAGAGGATGCTCTTGGTCTTGCAGTGATCGATTATAAATTATTATTCAATAAAACTGATTTTCATGAGTTGGTATTTCACCAGGTTGTCCATATGTTGACTTATCTTGATGACAAAATAAACTCTCACCTTCCTAATCATTTGAAAGCAGATCCGGTTTCCTCGGATCTCGTTCATAGAGCCGGTGGAAACCAATTTCCACTTTACATTTTTTTTCATTCTTATCTGGTTGGTGTAGAGATTCTTTTGTATAGGTTGAAGATGAATCATCTGGATTTTAACGGTAATTATCATGGCCCGACAAAAAGAATCATTGAAAGATGTATAAAGGGACGGAGACTGCTTGATGATCATTTGGATAAATTCACAGAGCAAGGTAGGTTGATACTGGTCAAGGCGCATGCCCGACTCATATCAGTTTCGGATCAGTATTTTGTTGAGGAGGCGTGATGCATACTGTAACCGTCGGAGACAGCTATTTTCATGATTTGTATAATTTGATTCAAGGAGATATTTACAGTGGCGTTGTGCCTGCTGATAATATTAGGTCAGATTTCACATGGTCACCGATTATAGGGGATTCACTGAATACAAAAATATTTAACTTGTTGAACAGAAGAGGATTTGTTCTTGTATCGATTACATCGAAGCCAGATATTCATGAATTAATAAGGTGGCAGAACGAATATTTGGGATCTTCGATGAAAGATCGTGGACTTAACAAAGGTATGTACTCTACCGTCATGGCTGAAAAGAACGGTAAATTTTTTGTTAACTCAAATTTAACGCAGCCCATTCATACGGATGAAGGCCATACCTCGGTGTTTCCAAGGTATATTTCCTTGTATTGTGAGACACCCTCAGCGTCTGGGGGAATTAGCACTCTTGTTCACTCTAAGGGACTATTAAAAAATTTAAAAATAAATTTTGGAGATAATATTCGTCTTTTGTTCGATCAGAACGCGGTTTGCGTCAAGAATGTGAGTGGATATGAGTCAAAAAGTTTATTGATTCGTTTGAAGGATGGGCGGACTGGCATCTCGTATTCCCCTATACTGCGTGGGTTAAGCTGTGATGAACCTATTTTTGATGTTTACTCCGGCATTACAAAATATGTGCACGATCCTGAAAATCAAATTCGTTTCAGACTTTCTAAAAATCAGCTTTTGATAATAGACAATTGCAGAGTTCTGCATGGAAGAACCAAATTTCCAGCCTCTGATGATAGAGTTTTATACAGGATGTGGTTTTCAGAATGTCATCTTTCTACCATGGTGAATTTAACCGTATGAATGGTCTAAATACACCTGAAATTTCACCTAGATTTGCTCCTGTCAGCTTCATACTGAGATATGTTAAGAATCAAAAGGTACTTTTTTCTATTCTGTTGATGATGTCAATCGTCTGGTCGGTTAATCAGATATTTTTTCCTTTGACGTTGAAATACATTGTCAATTCAATGTCTGCCTCCTTTTCAGAGAGCTCTATAAAGCTCACAGGCCTTGTTGTAGGACTGCTTACGGCATGGATTCTGACTGAGGCAATGATCAGAATGCAGGGCCATATACAGGTCAGAGTGCTGTCGCATTTTAGAAGTTCAGTTTTGTCAGATGCATATAGAAAAGTCTGCAGTTACAGATATCCGTATTTTACACAAAGATCAGTAGGCGAGCTGACTGGAAAAATTCGTGATATTTCTTCAAGCTGTGAGCGACTTGTTCAGATCTTTATTTTTAATTTTATCCCGGTGGTTTCGACAATCATCATTTGTCTTATCTTAGCGTTGAATATTTCAGTATTTTTATCCCTCGCAATTTTTTTGTGGTTTTCCGCCCATGTGTTATTGACGGTGATTCATATAAAATCCGGCGCACGCTTGTCAGGGCTGCATGCTGGTTCTCAATTTATGCTGTTAGGAAAGATATCTGACACGATTATTAACATCTTCAACGTTAAATTGTTTGGTCGGGAGAGTCATGAGCAGAATTATTTTCTTCGTTTCATGCAGGCAGAGTCTGGTTTATATAATAAATCTGCTTTTCATTATGAGAAAATGAAAATTTTTCAGAGTGTAAACGCGGTTTTTTTTATGATGATTGTTATGTCTGTGTTGTTGTATGGATATCAGCATCATTCAGTCTCGCCCGGAGATTTTGCGCTGATTTCTATGCTGTCATTTAATATGATCGGATTTGTATGGTACCTGTCGTTTCAGATGACTGTTTTCACAAAAGAGTATGCAATTTTATCTGCATCGCTGTCTGTGTTTGATGCTAGAGAGGCTGGAAATACAGCTCGTAGCAATATCCTCGTCACTAAGGGAATGATTGGGTTTGAAAACGTGGATTTTTATTACAATGAAAGCTGTATATTGAAAAATATTAGTGTACATATTCTCCCGGGTGAAAAAATAGGCATTGTCGGTGAGTCAGGTTCAGGAAAATCGACATTCGTAAGCTTAATTGCAGGGATTCATAATTCTGTCAGTGGAACGATATTGATTGACGGTCAGAATATCGGTGATTCCTCTGCGGATAGCCTCAGGCAGCAGATTGCTTATATTCCCCAGGATTGTGTCTTGTTCAGTAGAACTCTAATGGATAATATTCGTTATGGTCGGATTAATGCATCGGATCATGAAGTGGTGAATGCTGCAAAGCTTGCGGCATGTCATGATTTTATTATGGCATTTGAGCTGGGATATAGTACAGAGGTAGGGGCTGCTGGTGTGCAGCTTTCAGGCGGTCAACGGCAGAGAATCCTGATTGCAAGGGCAATATTAAAGGATGCACCTATTTATATTCTCGATGAGGCTACCTCTTCACTGGATACTGTCACTGAAAAAATTGTACATAATAATCTGAAGGTGACATTAAATAATCGCACTATGATTGTGATTTCACACAAGGTGTCATTATTTGAAGATGTTGACAGAATATTGGTATTTAATAGAGGAAGAATTGTAGAATCGGGAACGTTCACAGACTTGCTTAGAAACAGGAGATGTTTTTTCGGTTTGTGGCGACAACAAGTCCGGAAATAGAGGTCTTATTTATGCTGTGTAACAGCGCTTTTACGAATTTCTTATAATTATACCGGGATTGAAAGATGTTTGATAATTATCTATTGTTGCCACTTATATGCCGGCTTCGTTGGTACAAGAGCGAGATGCTGCATAAGTTGATGCGTTATAAACACGGCCTATTTATTCTGCTAGCCGTAGTGGCCCCTGATTTTCATGCAGCATCATCAGTGGTATTATCGCCTATCAGGACAGTGGTGACTTGTAATGCTGCCCCGCAGCTCTGTTTTATTTCCCTAGTGGGTCTCCAGGTTTTATTTATATCGTGGGTAGCTATACAGAAGTCAGCGATCATGGGGACACCATTTCGTAGTTATTTTTATACATTGCCTGTGGCATTTTTTCGTCTTATCAATACGGATGTGTTGTTGCTACTGGTGGCGAATTTGATTTTGTGGATACCATTTATATTTGTATTTTTAGAAATAAAAAGCCAAGCTGAATTTGGAAGATTTCTCATCGTTATTTCTGGAATAATTGTTTCGCAGATGTTGTTTTTGTACCGCTCTTATGCGAAATTTTCCCTAATATTTATTTCTGATCTACTTTTTGTTTTGAGTGCAACAGTGCCAAATGTGTGGTTTTCATTTCTTCTTGCTGTGATGGCCTGCGGAATGTTCTTTATCTGTATATTGCCAGGAAATTATTTTGAATTCATGTCTGTGAATATATTCCAGAATTTATTTATAAAAAATATCCGACCACGGCTGAATATGCCATTGGAAGCAGCGGTGCTAATTAGACATTATACTTTTCCGGTGTCTGTTCGTTTGGGTTATCTGCTGTTAATAGCTTTCTTAGGTTGTATTCTTTTGAAGTATTCAGCCATGAGACTTTATTACTTGGGTAGCGTTCAGTGTTTTATGACATTGCTTACCTGTTTTGGGAGTGCTTTATATACACTGCTGCATGAGGCTGGTAGTGTCCTCCGAACTTACCTTAAAACATTGCCCTGTTCTGAGTTTTATTGGAATGCAAGAGAATACTTGGCAGGGACGGCGCCTTTCTTAGGTGTAAGCGTTCTCTTTTTGTGCGCCCAGGGCATACTTGCTAATCTGACGTTGTTACAGGGTGTGATGGCAATTATAGCGCAAATTCCTCTGCAGTTTGTGCTGTACTATGTGCGTACCCATTTCACAAAGCAAGGAACTTTTCTTTCTCTTCTTATATCAGCAGGTTGGAGCGGTTTACTCATGATGTGTGTTGACAGAGGTTTTTTATAATATGAAAGATCACTCAGCTTTACTTGTTTTAGATAATATCTGCAAATCTTTCGGCGGAAAACAAATTTTTAACCAGTTTTCACATTCTTTTTTGCCGGGATGTTATGCTTTGACTGGACCGAACGGTGTGGGGAAATCGACACTGCTGTCGTTGATTTCAGGTTCCAATACTGTGGATTCAGGTCGTGTTGTGATTTGTGGCGCTGACTTACAGTCAAAACCTGTCGTGGCAAAAAAATCAATGGCATTTGTTCCTGATAAGTCGGTGATCTTTCCGTTTATGACTGGACGTGAATTTATTTCTCTTGTTTCTGGAATACGAAAAATTAAAAATTCTCTTGCAACAGAGAAGTTTTTGTCCGATTTTCGTCTACACCCACATTGTTCAAAGCCTTTTTCAGATCTTTCTCTGGGTACGCAAAAAAAAATCATGATCGTTGCCGCTTTAATTGGGGAGCCTGATGTATTACTAATGGATGAGCCAACGAATGCTATTGATGATGATGCTAAATCAGTTTTAATTGATTACCTCAATTCTTTTAGATCCCGGAAAGTCATTCTATGCTCTACTCATGATGATGATTTTACTTCCCGGCTTAACATGACGAAGTTGAATCTGTCGGGCACTGTTAGTGACGGCTTTTTATAGGAGCGAGGACTCCCGCCAAAGAGAAATAGTAATCAACCTCAATTGTTCAGCACTTCCTGCTGAAATTGGGTAGAAGGGTTTGCCTTTGTGGCCAAGCATTATTATGCTGATCTTGTCTTTTACTACACACGGGGTTGAGATCAAGCAGGAGCTTAGAGTGCTGAAATTTCATGGGGCACTGGTGGGACACTCAGAAATAAAAAGTGGCAAAACTGTACAATAAGTGACAACAGATGGGTAGGCTTAACTGGTTGATTTGATTCTTGATATCGATTGTGCTTGATTGTGATTAGTGGTTTGTATATAACTCATAATCCCTTGGTCCTAGGTTCGAGTCCTAGTGGGCCCATTAGTAGAATCAATAAATTACAAGTCATACCCGAATCGGGGCAAATCTCATGTAGAGGCAATGTAGAAGAATTGGCGGTATTTTTTCTGCCTCAAAGCAATATATAATCTAGCTACGTAATTCATATATGGACTCTCATATGAACATCAAAGGGATACTTACCAATCCAATTTTTATTGGTATAGCTTGTTTTTGCATTTTTATGTTTTCTGTCAACCAAATTCTTAATCTCGCAAAACCCTCAAGAAATATGTTAAGCGGCTACGCAGCAGATGATCAATTATATAACTCAGCCTATCTGATGGCTTCAGCCCCAAATGTAACCTATGAAAATATTACTACCATGATGTCTCAAAAATTTCCAAACGTTCCCACGGCAGCAATAAAAGTTGGCATCACTCCAGAAATTGCAAAACTGTCTGATAAAGAACAAAGTAATGTCATTAAAATGAATATAATTGATAGCAGATTAACCTATCTAGAAACTAAACTCGAAATGCTCGCCCAAACAGAAAATGAGAATCTATTATTAAAAATTGGCTTTTATGGGTGGGGCTTTATAGCATGGGTAGTATCTGTAGTATTAGGGCATATGCTCACGCATGTGACCACCAGAATCAATGCACAGTATGTTGACAAATGGCTTGATAAGAAATTCCCAAAAAACTAGGCAAAACAATCGCTTTAAAATTCACTCATAAAATAGATTGCCACGATTTTATTTAAACCCTTCTTTCTGCCATTCCTCTCCTAAGACAGTAGCAGGACGATCTTGTCCTAACTCCTGCATAAAACCACTAGCAATTGTCTCAGCAGAAGTACCTTTTCGAGAAAATTTTGCGCCTAATTTAAACGCTAGCTCAGTTTTAATTTTATTAAATGAAGATAAAACCAGATATTCTTTTGCTCTCGTCAAAGCGACATAAAATAGCCTTCTCTGTTCACATAGATACTCGTCCTTTGCTCTGCCTCTCAATTCATCATCGATGTTTGGAATCAAACCTTGTATACAGCTAGTGATAATTGTCACCTTCGAAGTAAGCCCTTTAGATTTGTGCAAACTCATTATTCGAACAAAATCACCTTCATCCGGCATTTCAGGTTGAGTAATCAACGTCTCTAAACAATCCCAAAGGTCTTCGTTAGTATCCAGAGGACTAGCATTTATAAATAATAAAGATGCGTCTCTTAATATTTGCGTAGCTTCTTGCTCAGCAGGAAAAAGATAATCTACTAGTTCATGCAATGATAAGGTAGCCATTAATGACAATCGAGACATCAAATCTTTATAAGAAGTATTAATATTTGAAATTCCTTTAATTACTCTATCTTTCGCACATTCATCTAAAATAGCTCGTATAGACTTCCCTTCATCGTGCGCAATATTAGTAACAGTCATATATTGTCTAGATTGCCATTTATTACTCCCAAACCCCAACCAGAATCGCAGCGAAACTGCATCATTAGGATTGACTAAAAGATTAAGTAAGGTAATAGATAACTGCGCCTCTTCAGCTTCAACAGCTTCTTCGTGAAAAAAACTATGGGCTGAAATACCTAATTTTTGTATTAATTCTCTCAGTTGATAGCCTAATAATCTTCGAGGTGAAAGCACAAGAATATCGCTAGCTTTATAGCGTGATGAGTCAATCAATAATTTAATAAAACCAGAGATGCCCTTAACCTCTTCATCCGCATTTTTCCACTGAACTATCCGCACCTCTCCATCTGCTTTGCTCGGATCAGGTTTTAATTTGCTTGAGCTATTTTCTAGGTAATTATATTTAATTAATGAATTTGCTAAAGAAACAATTTTTTTATCACATCTTCTACATTGATCTAATGTTCTATCTTCAACTTCACTATGCCGAACTGAATAATCTTCAATACCATCAAAATTCGCATAACGAAAACCATAAATTGATTGATTTACATCACCCACAATACTGTTGCTTCCACGCTCACCTAATAAATCAATAAGCGTTTGCTCTGCTTTGTTTAAATCTTGATATTCATCAACGATGATATGTGAATACTTATCAAAAATATCGCTTGCGGGATTATTTTGTAAATATTGCAACGCAAGGGGTACCAACTCTCCAATTAACATTGAATCATGCACTCGCAACCATCGATCTATCTCTTTGTAAAATGATTTATCCTGCTCATCTTTAAGCCATAAACTTTCATCTTGGGTACGCGCCCAAGCAGCTTCAAACGCTTTAATAATTTTAAATTTTTCTCTTTTATTTCCAAAATTTTGCACTAAATCTAGATCTGCAAGTAATGGACTTAATTCAAACTGTGGCGAGCCTTTTGAAGTAAAAGTCTTAATTGGTCGTGGTCTACGCTGTAATTGTTCGAACACCTCTTTTTTATTTAATAGCCCAAAACAGAAAGCATGCAAGGTCATGGCATGAATTTTTTCTGCTCCTGCAATTCCCTGTTGTAATTCTTTTTTTAGATCACTAGCTGCGGTTCTAGTAAATGTCACAGCCAAAATCTTTTCTGGTTTAACTTGCTCATCTTCGATGAAACGCATAATTCTTTTTTTCATAGCATAAGATTTGCCTGTACCTGGTCCAGCCATAACTCTCAGTCGCTTGGATTGTGACTTTGCAATTTCTAATGCCTCACCTTCTAAATTATCATCCCAGCTCATCATTGCCCTCATATGGCGCTACCAGCGCAGTCATTTGGGCTAATGATAGTGCATGGAACAATACCTCTCAATTAGAATCGTGATTTCTAGCGCGACCAGCAAGGTCTAGCATAATGACAAAGCAATCTATTGGAATCGTCTCAACTCCACTATCACTTAGCGATTTAGCCAATGCGCACTCATATGTTTCATTTTCTCTCAACATAATGACAAAATGGCTAACACGAGGAATAATCTGTTTTTCTAATTTATTTACTCGATTGATCAATTTTTGCACTTACTTTCTCCTCCAACAATTCTACTCTAGCTATCAATTCAGAAGTTTCAATAAGCCGACACTGAGACAAAATAGCCTCTATTAATAATTTACCTTCAGTCGGCTTTAATACGCCCACCCCAACCTGTTTTAATATCTCACGCCCTTGCTCTGCTAAAGAACCACGAAGATTCTCTACTTTAATTGCCTCATCCTTGGCACGAGGTATAAGTCTTTCTATACATAATCGCAATGCATCAATATTTCCCTCTAATGCCATGCTAACCACCTTAGCTATTAATTTCTCAGCAGAAGGCTCTAATAATTTACTAAGCTGTATACGCTTGCTGACAACACCTACAGGTCTTCCTTTAGGATTTCCTGATTGTCCTACATTAAATGTCATAGCTTGTTTCCACCTTGTTATTTACAAGCCTCATAAAAAGCTCTAGTACCTATGGTATATCTATAAATAACAGGGTCAGGCTTGCGTAGTTGCATAAAAAATATAAATAACAGGGTCAGGCTTGCGTAGTTGCATAAAAAATA
>DHJK01000050.1:0-204 GCA_002404295.1 Legionellales bacterium UBA4722 | reverse complement strand
CTTGCGTAGTTGCATAAAAAATACATTGATAACAGGGTCAGGCTTGCGTGACACCCTGTTTTCCGTTTCATTTCCTCACCAGTAAAATCAATCAGTTAACACCCCCTCACCCAGTTAATACAAATATTTATACTTTAATCTTGATATATGTGAATTTTATATATATACTTTTTATATAAAGGATGCTGAAAAAAGGATAATTCA
>DHJK01000121.1:3359-9897 GCA_002404295.1 Legionellales bacterium UBA4722 | reverse complement strand
GGGTTACTTGCTTTGCTATTATCATACATTTGCCAAGAATCTGCCAATGGTTCATATAAATGAAAGAAATTTTTTAAACCCGACGTATATCTACGACGAATAGTTTCTTCTGGCACAGTGTGCCCTCCCATTTTGACTCTTTCTGCAACGCGCGAGATAGCAAGGTCAGGGCTTTCTAGCAATAAAAAAGTTAGATGAAAAAAATAGCCTTTCTCTCTGAGTTTAGCAATCCATGGAGCAAAGGAACGGCTAGCAAGAGTTGTTTCGAATGCAAAATTTTCATTGTTATTCGCTAGATGATGTATGCGTTCTAACATGGCTTTGCCTGCTTGGATAGCAGCCTTTTCTGGAGCAAAGGCACTTAATCCTGCAGCAATCGTATCTGCATTAACAAAGTGGTCTATTTGTAATGCTTTATCCAATAAAACAGGTGCAGTCGTTGTTTTTCCAGCACCATTGGGACCCTCAATAATAATAACTTGTGGCATTAATGTTCTCTTTTTATGCTGTGATCATGGACTGCATTTGTTTTAACCGACCTTCTAATTGATTTTTTTCCTGCATTAACTCCCAATTTTGGCTCGATAATAATTTAGTCTGAGCTTGGAAATCTAGCAAGGTTTGTTTGATATCGGCGAGCTGTTGATTCAAGGTCTTATTATCGCTTTGCAAGGAGATAGTTTCAGCATATTTATTTTCTAATTTTTGTTCAGTTGTTTTGCATTGTTGTTGCCAGTGCTTGCTGGTGTGCTGTAATTCAATGGTTTCTTTATTTAAATGTTCAACCTTCTCAGTTAGCGTCTTCACAGAAAGAATGGATTGCTCATTTTGTTTTTCTAATTCAGCATGTGAATGAGTTAATAGGTTGAATCGCTGCTTCATTTCAGCATGCTTTGCTTTTTGAATGACTGATTCTTCTTTAAGGGTTTTTATTTCAAACATAAGCTGCTGTTTCTCTCGTTCAAACTGCTGCTGATCTAGGGTTCTTTGTTCTCTAGCGGATTCGCGATAATGTTCTAGGTTGGCTTGTGTTTGAAGGTGTAATCGATGCAGCTCCTCTACCCTGCTTTGCTTTTCTTGCAGTTGTATTTGCTGGCTATCTGATTTGTCATGCAATGATTGATTTTCTTTGTGGGCAAATTCGAGTGCTTGCTGGGGTTGTAACCGAGAACCGCCGAAATTTCTGTCAATTTTTGAGCTAAATCACCAAGCTGGACTCAATCCATTAAGTCTCCACGCAAGAACTCCTAAAGTGTCGAATCTGATCATTCCTAACCTGATATAAGCGTTTTTCGGTTGTCAGAAAATCTCCAAAACTAGCCTATCTTTAGTTTTTGATTTTAACAAATTAATTTTTCGTAATTTTTTTCAGACTGCTAGAGGTTACCTGACATATATACTATTTCATTCCTTGGTTGGTTACAATTGGAACATATCCATATTCTAACCCCGCAGGCGGGGTTACTAAAAGCACATTATCCACGTTAACTAAAGTTGAATTATTAGGTGGTGCAGGCATAAAAGCATTATCTGTGGCCCAGGCTTTATGCAGTTTTACTATCATAGCTTGCAAAGCATTCTTCTGCTCTGGAGTTAAATGTAAGTTTTGTAAAGAGGGTTGATCTACAAATTTATACCAACGATATTGTACATTAGAACCATCATTAAGTTTTACACTAATCAATTGGTCACTTGCCCATTGATTCCAAGCAGTCTGAGCATCTTTATCTAGAACCTGGTATGTATTGCCAAAAAATGCCGGGATAAATTCTTGTGAGGTTAATTGAATTACTGCAGGTACTTTTTCAGCATCAATTGCAGTACGTTTATCTCCTTGTTGCATAAAATAGGAAGGAAAATCTGCTAATCCCTTTGCAGCAGCACTCCATTGCAATCCAAATAAACATCGTCCATTTTTCTGAGAAGCAAATGTTTTAACTATTTCATCTATACCTATTAGTTCAATATTATTCCCTTGAGTGAAATGCAAAGGATTTGCGTGACAGGTTGGTATCCATGCGCTAGCAGTATCAATGTTAAAGCTAGTTGGAATGGAGGTATCTGCATTTAACGCGTTTTTTAATGGCGTGTATATTCCTTGTTTTGAATAAAAATAAATACCTTCCATTAACAATGTTTGGCCGTTTTCATCTACTGGAAATTGTAATTGAGGAATTTTACTGTAATTTATATTATTAACATCAGTTGCTTCAAAATATGGAACTGTATTAAATTCCATTGCTCCTCCGTTCATAATAGCAGGTTGAGCATCCAGTCCTCTACCTACTATTACCTTGTAATTATCCGATAATCGGGACCAATAATCTGGTATATAAAATGCGATGGGACCTTTAAAATTTTGTGCATTAATAAATAAAGTCCAAGTCTGGTCGCCTGTCTGAGTCATTTGAGCTTTGTTAGGATTAATTAAAGAACCTATGGTTGTTTTAATATATGAAATTATGCGTGAACTTGCAGGTGTAAAGTTAAGTGGTAAAGCCATCCATGCAATACCCATAACCTCGCCCTGCGTTTGTGGAGTAAACGTTAAGCCGTCTGGTGGAACGAGAATATGATTACTTAGTTGTGCGATACCCATTAAATCAGGGGATAATGCAGTCGTGCTGGTAAAACCCCAACCAGGAGAAGAAATCATTTGTTTTGTATAACAATCTGCGGTGGCATTCATTCTGTATTTAGGAATCGCTGATGTAAATTGTGTATTAACCCAAAACCCAAATCCACCTTCAATTGTTTGAAAAACATCTTGATAATAAGGCCCTCTTTCTGACCAGTTATCGCGTGCAGTGGTCCCTGAAGGGCACAGTGGTTGATTAAAAGTTGAATTATTTGGTGTTATCCATGTAGACGGCAAACCTATTTGGAAATTAGCAATTGGTTTTTTGAGAAGAGCCCATGTACTAACATAGTAACTTACACCGAATCCATAATCACTTGGTGGAGAATCGATATTTGCTGAAATATACCCTTTTAATCCTCCATATTGTTCAGGTAAGGCCATGCTTTGCATAGGGGAAGTCATGATAAGTAACCACAACCCTGTAAATAAAAATCGCCGTTTAAACAAAAAAACATTCGTTGGTAACATTTTATTATCCTCAAGTCGATTATTATATTTTATTGGTGTTATTAATTTTAGTAATGAATTTCATGTATTTTCTGTCGTAAGTATAGCCCATTTAAATTAATTAGATGGGAGTCAAAAGATTTTTAGAGAAGCGGAAAATATCATAGCTAGGCATTGCTACCAATGGTCTTAAAACAACATATTGATTTCATTGAGTAAGTGGCATCTAAATTAATAGTAAAAATGGTAGTTCACAAAAACGATCGTTATTCTGCACCCTTGTGTTTTTCAAAAAAGATGTATAAAACGACTCAATTTCCGGCTACTATACTGGTTCTCGAAACCTAAGTCTACTAATCGATTGATATGTTAAGTATCAAGAACTTATAGGTGTAGGAATGGACTACAGTTACCCAAGGAACCCCAATGAAAATAGGCTATGCACGTGTTAGCACTCGAGAACAAAACCTGGATATGCAAGTTATTGCGCTAGAGGATGTAGGTTGCGAAAAAATACATGAAGAAATTGTCAGCGGCGCCAAATCTGACCGTCCAATCCTTAATATTGTTTTAAAACAACTCCGTGAAGGGGATGTTTTAGTGGTATGGAAACTTGACCGTCTAGGCAGGTCACTTAAACATTTAGTTGAACTCATCCAGATACTGATAGAAAGAAAAATTGGATTGTGCAGCTTAAATGATCCAATTGATACCACGACACCCCAAGGTCGGCTTGTTTTTAATATTTTTGCGTCCTTGGCTGAATTTGAGCGCGACATTATCCGTGAACGTACTCAAGCAGGATTAAGCGCCGCGCGTGCGCGTGGCCGGTTAGGAGGAAGACCAAGAGGCATACCCAAAGAATCGGAAGCCACAGCTTGTGCGGCAGAAACTTTATATCGTGAAAAAAAGCTTTCTGTCATGCAAATTTCAAAAAAATTAAATATTTCTAAAAGCACATTATATAAATACTTGCGCTATCGAAATGTTGAGATCAGCAATTATGAACATAAAACATGCGCGCTAGTAATGAAAGATTAACCATCTTATCTGATGCAGAACAATCTGCCTTATATGACTTACCGGATTTTGATGATGATCAACGTCTTGAATATTTAACGCTAACAGATAAAGAGAAAACGCTTGCCTTTAGCCGTCCGCATTTATCTGCCAAGATCTATTGTCTGTTACAAATAGGATATTTTAAAGCTAAAAAAATATTTTTCCATATCATATGGGAAGAGGTTGAGGAAGATATTCAATTTATTTTTCAACAGTATTTCCCCGAGCAGTCCATTTTTGATCGACAACATATTACAAGGCATGAGCATTATACCCAGTGCGATATGATTTCTTTGCTTTTTAATTATCAGATATGGTCTAAAAAATGTGAAATATTACTTCATCAGCAAGCTAATAAAATTATTTTGCGCGATATCAATCCACAGTTTATTGTAATGGAGTTGTTAAACTCATTACAGCAACAAAGAATTATTCGGCCTGGTTATACAACATTACAAAATATCGTCCGCGATACGCTTAATACAGAACGTAAGCGTTTGAAATGTTTGATTAATGAGGCTCTTCACGAAGAAGAAAAGTCCGCGCTGCAGAAGCTTCTCTTAAAAAATGAGGTACTGTCGGAATTGGCTGCGCTTAAACAGGACGCTAAAGATTTTAAGGCTCGCATGATGACGACTGAACGTGAAAAATTTGCTATAATCGCGCCATTGTACCAAATAGCAAAATCGCTATTACCAAAACTCAATCTTTCACAGCAAAATATTCATTATTATGCGAACCTAACTCACTATTATTCCATTCATGAGTTACGTAAAAAGTTAGCGCCAGCGCAAACTTATCTTTACCTCTTGTGTTATGTCTGGCTGCGATACCAGCAGCTTAATGATAACTTAATTGACGCATTCTGCCATCACCTTACACAATTTGAATTGGAAAATAAAAAAAACGCGAAAGAAGCATTTTATCAGCACCAAAAACAAGAACAAAACGAACAGTTTTTGATGAAGCGTTTCGCGAACTGCTTCATCGATGAGAATTTTTCTAATAATCTTAATTTTGGTGAAGTACGCAAGCAGGCATTTAGGCTGATTTTGTCGGAAAGTGAGCTGCGCGATAAACTCTCTGGGTCAAATAACAAACCTACTAAAGAAATGGACTTTCGATGGGAAAGCATTAGCTTGGGCATAGATTTAAAAATCATTTACGCCCTTTGGCCATGGCGCTCGACTTCAAAAGTATAATTTCCAACAACCCCTGGTTGAACGCTCTCAACTGGTTTAAAGACATTTTTAAAAAACAAGAAAGTTTAAATCAACAATCTATCCTAAATTGTCCTGAGGGTACAGTTCCCAAACGATTAAGTGCTTACTTATTAGAAACAGATGAGGATAGAAAGCCTGTAAAACTACTGGCTGAACGTTATGAATTTTGGATCTATCGCCAACTGAAAAAACGCTTTCAAGCAGGCGAAATATACTTGGAAGATAGTATTAAACATCGTTGTCTGGATCAATAACTAGTATCTTTACAAGACAAGGAAACTATACTGCAACAATTAAATATCCCTGCACTTCGCCAGCCTATTGAACAACTGCTTGATGAAAAATTTTCTGAATTGCATGAATTATGGATTGCTTTTAATGATGATTTGAAGCAAGGAAAACTTAAACATCTACGCTATGATGAAACAACAAATACGCTGCATTTACAAAAATCAAAAACTGAAAAAGAAGCTGAATTGCAAGAGCGATTCTATGCGCAATTCCCTCTTTGCGATATAGGTGATGTGCTTCAATTTGTTAATGAGCGATGTAATTATTTATCAGTGTTTACGCACATACAACCACGATATTCTAAACTTCCACCGGATAAAAAAAGCTTAATTGCCGCTATTATGGCACAAGCATTAAATCATGGTAATCTCAGTATGGCAGGAATTTGTGATATTCCTTATCACATTCTGCAAGACACTTATCAATCCCGTATACGACTTGCTGCATTAAAAGCGGCAAATGACCTCATTAGCAATGACATTGCCCGTATGCCTATTTTTATCCATTACTCACTCGATTTGAATATTCTTTATGGTGGAGTAGATGGACAAAAATATGAAGTTGATCATCCAACTACTAAAGCGCGTAACTCCAAAAAATATTTCAAAAAGGGGAAAGGCGTTGTTGCCTACACTCTGTTGTCTAACCATATATCTTTGCAAACGGAATTGATCGGTGCCCATGAACATGAAAGTTATTTCGTTTTTGATATTTGGTACAACAACACAGCAGAGGTTGTACCCGATGTGGTGACGGGGGATATGCATTGCATCAATAAAGGTAACTTTGCAATCATGGATTGGTTTGGTGGTAAGCTATTTCCCCGCTTTACGGACATAGAGGCGCAGAGAAAGCATCTCTTTTGTGGTCGTGA
>DHJK01000121.1:696-3250 GCA_002404295.1 Legionellales bacterium UBA4722 | reverse complement strand
CTGAATTATCTACGTGATCCAAAAATTCAGAAAAATACTCATCACTCGCAAAATCGGGTTGAATCTTACCACTATGAACGAGCTGCTATTGCAGAGGTAGGCGGTAGAAAGCAATTAACTGGTAGAACCGACATAGCGATTGAAATTAGTAATCAATGCGGCAGACTGCTGGCAAATGCGATCAATCATTATAACTCTAGCATTTTGTCTAAAGTACTCGAAAAATATGAAGTAAGTGGAAACCTGAAAGGGATAGCCATGTTAAGTAAGATTTCTCCTGTGGCGTGGGGGCATATCCATTTTCAGGGTCATTTCAAATTTTCTGATGAGATTTTAATTGATCTTGATGCGATAATAGACAGCGTCATTGAAAAGTAGGAGAATCAAGCACGTATTTGCGTAGAAGGCTGTTCAAATATTGGCGGAAATTTCGACGGTTCTCGGTTACAACCCCGAATAGGTAATCTCAGTTTTCATCTTGGTTCTATTTGTGATAAATATAACTATCACAAATACAAAACTGCGTGTTAAAATGCTTAAAATACCAATTTCCGCACAGGCTGTGCGGGTTTTAACATCATATGAATAATGTTTAATAATCAAGTGGTTGTGTTAAAATACGAGTTGTATCTGCCTGATCTAGAAGGATGAGAAATAATGAAACAACTTAGCATTGATTCTGAATATCAAGCATTTATAGCTGAAACTAAGAAACGATATCGTGATGCTCAACTGAAAGCTGTTTCTGCGGTTAATGAGCAAATGATTGAGTTTTATTGGGACTTAGGTAACCGAATTCTAGAAAGTCAAAAAACTGCCCAATGGGGAAGTAATTTTCTAGCACAAATATCTGCGGATATGCGAAGAGATTTTCCTGGTACGAAAGGCTTTTCTGTTAGCAATCTTGAAAGAATGAGAAAATTTGCTCGATTATACCCTGAATCAATTTCCGCACAAGCTGTGCGGAAAATACCATGGGGACACATAGTGGTTCTTATCGAGCAAGTTAAAGATCCCATCGCACGCGAATGGTATGTAAACAACACTTTTAAAAACGGAATAGCTAGAAGTGTTTTAACAATACAAATTGAGCAGGAACTTTATGATCGGCAAGGAAAATCTACACACAAGGTAACAAATTTTTATGAGAGACTGCCGTCGCCTCAATCAGATCTAGCATTACAATTATTTAAAGACCCATATGATTTTAGATTTCTTCCTGTAACTGAAGAAGCTGAAGAGCAGGAAATAGAACATTCAATGGTAAGCAATTTAAGTAAATTATTTATTGAATTAGGAACGGGATTTGCTTACATGGGTAATCAGTATAAAATCACTGTTGATAAAAAAGATTTTTTTCTTGATATGCTATTTTATCATGTTCGACTTCGATGTTATTTTGTCGTGGAACTTAAAGCCACCGAGTTCAAACCAGAATATGTTGGGGAATTAAATTTTTATCTATCAATTGTCGATGGTTATTTAAAGTCTCCTGAAGATAATCCAAGTATTGGCCTCTTATTATGTAAAAAGAAAAGCAAGCTTATTGCTGAATATGCGTTAAAACGAACCGATGGCGCAATTGGAATAGCTGAATATCGTCTGTTACATGAATTACCTAAAGAATTAAGAAAAGATTTACCATCCACAAAAATTTTGGAATCAAAATTAGGTAAGAAAACAAATAGTGATGATTCAGATGCCGAAAATCAAAAATAAAGAATCGATAGAAAAACTTGTTGCTTTATTTGATACTATTTCAAATATCAAAAAGTTAGAGTTTAATCTGTCCAAAAAACCTGATTTTGCAAATGACGATTTTAATGCTGCTCGTATTTTTTTAAATGAATATAATGATAATCAAGCAACATTCAATAGTTACCGACGTGAAGTTGAACGCTTGTTACAATGGGCATGGCTAATTAAAAAAAAATCTATATTTCAAATTAAAAAAAGTGATGTNNATGTTGAGTCATATGTGGTTTTTTGTAAAAATCCGCCAAAAGCATGGATTGGAACCGCGAAAGTGCCTCGTTTTATTGACGAAGATGGTAAGAGAAAGCCTAACTCCGCTTGGCGCCCTTTTGTAGTGACTATTAGCAAAACAGAAACCAAACAAGGGAAAATTCTAGATATCAAAGAATACTCGCTTTCGGAAAAAGCCATTCGAGAGATTTTTGCTGTTTTAAGTACTTTTTATAAATTCCTTATTCAAGAAGGATACACAGAAATAAATCCTGTTATACAAATTAGACAAAGAAGCAAATATTTTCGTAAACAACAGTCAAAACCAGTTATTCGACGTTTAACAGAATTGCAATGGGACACTGTAATTGAAACAGCTCGACAACTAGCTGATACATCTCCTGAAAAATACGAAAGAACTTTATTTATCATAAGCGCTTTATATTCTATGTATTTGCGTGTTTCAGAATTAGCAGCTAGCAAAAGATGGCTTCCTAAAATGAATGATTTTCGTCGCGATCAAGATGGACACTGGTGGTTTACAACTGTTGGCAAGGGCAATAAAGAAAGACAAATTGCAGTGAGTGAT
>DHJK01000121.1:0-576 GCA_002404295.1 Legionellales bacterium UBA4722 | reverse complement strand
AAAGACAAATTGCAGTGAGTGATGCAATGTTAGATGCACTTACAAGATGGCGTAAATATTTATGTCTTACTCCCCTGCCATCCATGGATGATCAAATACCATTAATTCCAAATGCACGCAGAATGGGTGCAATATCAAGCACGAATCAAATTAGAAATATTGTTCAACATTGTTTTGATGAAGCAATAAAAAAATTACATAAAGATAAGTTTATAGAAGAAGCTAATGGGTTACAATCTGCTACCGTACATTGGTTAAGACATACTGGTATATCCGATGATATTAAACACAGGCCTAGAGAGCACGTGCGTGATGATGCAGGACATAGTTCTAGTATAACAACAGATAAATATATTGATGTTCATCTTAGAGAGAGACATGCTTCTGCAAAAAATAAATTGATTGATAAAGATAAGATTTTATAAAAAGTCCATAGGCCCTAGGGTACGGACGCTGTGAACAAGTCACCCTAGGGCCAATTATAAGTGCACGCAAGGAGATCATGTGATTTATATAAATGAGTCATTAGAGAGAAGCATTAAAGTAAGGGGGTATACCACCCCGTGCCGGGAAAAG
>DHJK01000044.1 GCA_002404295.1 Legionellales bacterium UBA4722 | reverse complement strand
GCGTGGGATTATTAGGCGTTTACGATTGTTACTAGCTTCAATAGCCCATGCCAGTTTATTACTAAGCGCTTCTTCTACAAGACTTGACCAACGCACCTCTGGAATAAAGTGCATCTCTGGTATAGGTAACTTGGGCATAGAAATATGGGTTGCGTGAATTTTCGCTGCAACCTGACCTATTTGTTTAGCAGCATCTATATTTACTTGATTAATGGTTAATGTTTTTCCTTCGACCCAAGGGAAAACCATAATTATTGACCCATCAATTTCATAAAGAGGTGTTTCGTGATTAATTAGTGCCGTTTCTGCTGGAATTTTATTACTTTTTAAAACAGCCGAAATCTTTTCTGATTGAATATAGCATTCTTGTATTTTAGGACGCTTCATAATAGTAGCGTCTAATTCTTTAATGGCAAAAGAACCGCGACTAGTCGTAATTTTCCACATTCGATGTATTAATCCACCGCGCACAGGGATTGCATCACCACTTGAAGCTCCAAGATTAAATGTATCGCATATTGTTATAATTTGATTTTTATTCATTTTTCATCCCTAAAAACAGGATAAAGATCAATATCTTTTGTTTCTGGCCAGTTCTTTTTTAAATAAGCTAATAATCGTATAGATGCGCCACATAATTCAGGCAAATGCCCTGCCTTTGTTGCACAGGATATAAAAGCGCCCAATCTAGACAAAATTCTAGGTCGAAATGCATTTTCTTCTGGCTTCCACTCCGAGTCAGCATCCACAGGGCCGCTACCACAAATCCATTCATTCTCAATTAATTTCATTTCATGTAAAGATTGCAACGCTTTGATTACCCAATAGGCGCAAGCGAATACTAATTGTTTATCATAAATATAATCATCTCCCGCCAACAAAACCGCCTTTTTTAATTCTGTTCTATAAATTAATTCCATATGATTAAGAACCGTATTTGGCACAGCTTTAGAACACCAGCAGCTTGGCATGCTCATACGTAGATAAACGCCATCAATTAATGCATTCCCATAATCACAAAATTCAAAATCGATGAGCCGAATTTCACTTTCTTGGTAATAAACATTATCAGGACATATATCACCGTGTACTAACACATTAAAATCACTTGGAGATGTAGCAAATTCAATAATATCTTGAATTTCTTTTTTTAATTCCTGTGATTCATCACCTGTTAACAATTTAAGTTGCTCTAAAATTTTAGATTCATCAGGCTGAGGAATATAATGTACACGTTTCGCCTGTGGATAAATTCGTTTTAATATTGAATTAAAGAGACTCACTTTTCCCATAGTATCTGCATGCATTTTTCCTAATCGAGTCATATATGCAGCTAATGCTATTTCTGCTGCTTGAGCATTCTCAAAAGAAGCTCGCAAGGTGAGCGGCCCAACAAGACTAGGATGTGAAGTTCCGAGATCTTCAATCAGGATGTATTGATGCTCCATACTGCCCGCATAAAAACGAGGCGCATGAGTGCTTCCAATTTTCTCTAAAAATTCAATGCCTGCCCAATCTCTAGCAAAACGACTTAGTTGTTCGATTTCTGTTTCACTATCATTAGATGTATCAAATTTCTTTTTATCAATTGCGGTTTTTTTTAGGATTAAACTCTTTGGCATTTCAGTTGTAGGGTTATCAATCAATAGCCTCAGAACCACATTACGTCGATCGGGCTCACTGAGTTGAATCATTTCTGAAAAATGAATAGCTTTATTAAAATGCACTGACATCACTCTAGTTGCATCTTCTATCATTTCTCGATAATGAGCAGTGGATTCATTTAGCATTTTGTACATTCTCGCTTATTTTATAAAATTTACTCTATCAGTGATCTCTAAAGCTACTTAACAAACCGCACTCGTATTTTCCACAGTAAAACGCTGGCCAAAAAAACGCTTGAGAGTATGAGTAAAAAAAACATCGTGCCAGCAAAGCCCTCCATAAAAGCTACATTAAAAAAATGATGCACTCCACTTGACATTGATGTTTGTAATGATTCGGCTGGATTAGAAATTAGATTTTTTAGAACTTGATATTGGGCCATATTTAACACTTGCTGAGGTGCGTTGAAAATAGTATTTAACGACTGTGAGGTTACGAAATTATATATGACTACTGCAGCAGCCAATCCAATAGAGCCACCCATGTTAAACATAGTTACCATTGTACCTGTTGCCACGCTGTGACGACTTGATCCAACTGCTGTTTGTGCAGCAATAATTGAAACGGTATTACCCATTGCCCACATAATACCAAGACAAGCAAATGACAATGCAACATAATATAATGGTGTATTACTCGTAAAAAATATCTGTAGTAGTCCTGAGATCGCAGCGATGAATAATGCAAACAAAATAGTATTCACGATACCTAAATAGTTAATTAACCCATTCACCAAAAACGCCACGCCAAATACAGCGACTGGAATTATAAATAATACTAATCCTGATAATTGTGCAGATTGTCCGCGAATTATTTGCAAATAAAGTGGGTCAAAAAACAATGCCACAGCGCTTAATACGCCAGCTAAAAAACAGAGCACTGCGCCTGCATAAAATAGTATATTAGAAAAATCATTGATATCAATTAATGGGTCTTTTTGATTGCGCTCCACTTTAATCAAACAAAGACATGCAATGAAACCCGTTGCAAGAAATCCTAATGTTATAGGGTCTTTCCAGCCAGAATTTTGGCTATGAATCAAGCTCAAGACAATACCGCCCATCGTTAATGCTAATAACAACATTCCTTTCCAATCTAAACTCGAATTTATTTGTACTACCACAGATTCTTTGACTGACTTATAACAAAACAAAAAACCTATTAACGCAATGGGTACGTTAATAAAGAAAATCCAACGCCAGCCCCAATGGGTAAGAATAACACCCCCTAGAACGGGGCCTAAAGCCAATGCCACACCACCTGTGCTACCCAACCAAGCAATTGCTTTCCCACGCTCTTTTACGGGAAATGATTCTGGCAATAAAGAGGGGCCTAAAGGAAACACGATTGCTGCACCAATTCCTTGGATGAGACGTCCGAAAATTAACCATCCGATATTAGAGGCCAATCCTGCAATGACTGACGCAATGATAAAAATGATGACTCCCCAATAAAAGCAACGACGACGGCCATATAAATCGCCACAACGCCCCATAATCGTTGCCAAGATGCACAATGCTAAAAAATAAATATTCATCACCCATTGCAGCGATGTTAAATTGGTTTGTAATTCTTGTTGTATTGTTGGTAAAGCGATATTTACTATGGTGTAATCTAGGTAACATCCAAATGAAAGCAATGTAATGCCAATAAATGCAAACCATTTGTTTGATGAGGGGTTCAAAATTACATTTTCATTTCGCACTTTTGTGACTCCAATATATTAACTGATAACAGTCCAATTGGCTGTTTTGAAAAGCTATCACTTTTCTAATCTTAAAATGAACTTTTACTGCACTGCAGCTACTCCACCATCAACAATTAAATCTAGGCCATGCACTGTTCTCGAATCTTCGGACGCAAGAAATACTGCTGCACCAGCAAGATCATCGGGTTGCATAACATGGTCACCGGAGGGCGTGGGTTTTATTTGTTGCATAAAATTGGGGTCATCACGTAATTCTTGATTCATAGGTGTAGCAGTAAACCCGGGGGTTATAAGATTAACATTTATACCGTAACTTGCGAGTTCAGCAACCATAGATTTTGCCATTGCCAATATACCACCTTTGCTTGCAGAGTAAGCTGCGGCACCGCCTACACCGCGTATTGCGGCAAGTGACGAAATAAAGATAATCTTTCCATAATGTTTTTCTTTCATATGCGGGACTACTGCTTGTGATAACAGGAAAGCACTTTTTAGATTTGTATTAAGTACAAAATCCCACTCGTCAAGCGTATGATCTTCGAATTTTTTGAATACCAGTGTCCCAGCGTTATTAACAAGAATATCAATTTGATTATATTTATTCATAATTTTCTGGACTAGATCTTTAACTGCCTTCGGATTGCTAATGTCACATGCCATCGCTTCGGCTAACCCGCCTTTTTCCTTAATTTGATTCGCTACTTCTATACCATTTTCTGGATGATTTTTATTGACAATAATTACCGTCGCACCTTCTTTAGCATAAGCATTACAAATCGCGGCGCCAATTCCTCGTGAACCACCAGTGACAATTGCAACTTTATCTTTTAGTTTCATTAAAAGTATTCCTCATTCATTTTCGCTAAATAGTCTGCACTGCCAATCTGCAACCAGAGAAGTTTCGTTATTCTCAACAAATTCCTTAAAACAACTTTTTACGTAGTCAGCATCACAATGAATATCAAATGATTTTATATCAACATATTCTTGAAGAAGCACAATGGTATACTTTGATTTGCCTGGCGAGCCTGGGTGAGTGATTTGTTTTGTTGCATGCGCACTTATGCAACCATCTTCTTTTTCTAAAGTTAATGCCATGAGCTCTTTAAACTGTTTCCATAATTCTTGCTCACAGCCATCTTTAGGTAGCCATTCTGATACAACAAATACGTGACCAGGCATACAAATACTCCAAATGCAGTAATATTATCATTACACTTCATCCATATCATATTTGAAACATATGCCAATGTTCCACCTATATAACCCAAATTTCCCCGAGGCATGTGCAAATAAAAATCAATGCACGAATTTCGGCGGCGCTTTCTAGCGACCGCATTATAATAGACGCATATTTAGGGCACAGACATCGCTATTCGTGAGGCAAAGAATGATAACAGCTGAAAATAAGAAAGAATATTATCAAGCATTGATAGATAAAAACACAGAATATGAAGGTGTTTTTTATGTAGGGGTCAAAACAACCGGTGTGTTCTGTCGCCCGACTTGCCCCGCAAGAAAACCTAAAATTGAAAATTGTGAATTTTATGAAACTGCACAGCAAGCACTTTTAGCCTCATTTCGCCCTTGCAAGCGCTGTCGCCCGCTTTCTCATCCCAATCAAGTCTCAGAGCTAGTCCAACTGCTTGTCGAGGCTGTTGAAGCAAACCCTGAGAAACGGTGGAAGGATAGGGATTTTCAGGAATTATCTGTTAATGCTTCCACGGCACGTCGTCAGTTTGAAAAGAGATTCGGCATGACATTTATTGAATATGCGCGAGCACGGCGAATGGGGCTAGCCATGAAATTAATTAGGGGTGGTGAAGCTGTCATTGAGGCGCAATTATCAACAGGATATGAATCAAGTAGTGGTTTTAGAGATGCGTTTTCTCGAATTATGGGAGCGGCGCCAGCTTTACTGGGGGAACGTAAAATTTTAAAGGCATCATGGTTGGACACCAAACTTGGTCCAATGATAGCCATCGCAGACAACGAGACACTTTATCTTGTGGAATTTGTGGATCGGCGAGGCTTGGAGCGTGAAGTTGAGCGCCTTAGGCAAAAGTTAAAATCCGCGATTATACCCGGGAGCACACAGCCGATTCGTTCAATTGAGCATGAGTTAAATCAGTATTTTGACGGCAAGTTAAGCGAATTCAAAACGCCGCTATGTTTTCTTGGCTCACCATTTCAAAAACATGTATGGGAAGAATTAAAAAAAATCCCATATGGTGAAACCAGATCTTATTCTGATTTAGCGAAAGCAATTGGCAAGCCTTCTGCATTTCGTGCAGTTGCTCAGGCAAATGGCGCTAACCAGCTTGCCATTGTCATCCCATGCCACCGAGTTATTAACACGGATGGTGAATTAGGTGGCTATGGCGGTGGATTGATACGCAAAAAATGGCTAATAAATCTTGAGAAAAGGAGCTTAAAATGACTATGCAGGTAGAGCGTGCTGTTTTATTAAAAGATTTACATGTAAAGGGTCGTCCTTTAGTTCTATTTAATATTTGGGATGCAGGTAGCGCACAGGCAATACAAAGTACTGGAGCAAAAGCTATAGCCACGGGAAGTTGGTCAGTAGCTGCTGCACATGGATATGAAGATGGTGAAAAGCTTCCATTCGATTTGGTGCTAGCTAATCTTACTCGGATTATTTCTAACGTAAATCTTCCAGTTACAATTGATTTAGAAGGTTGCTATGGACAGAGCCCAACTGAAGCGCAAGCGGCGATCGTAAAAATTATCGAAGCAGGCGCTGTTGGCATAAATTTTGAAGACCAGATTATTGGCGGAGATGAGCTGTATTCAATTGAAAATCAATGTGCGAGAATTAAGGCAATTCGCGCAGTTGCTGAACGTATGTCAATCCCTTTGTTCATCAATGCTAGAACCGATATTTTTCTTAAGGTGGATCCTGCTAAGCATAACGATAGCTATCTAAAAGAGGCAATACATCGAGCTACTGCTTATGCAGAATCTGGAGCTAATGGTTATTTTGTACCTGGCTTAAGATCTGAAAAATATATTGAAAAATTATGCGATATTTCACCCGTACCTATCAATATAATGATGATGTCTGGTATGCCATCACCAAAGGAGCTTGAAAGTTGGGTGTTGCACGCATTAGTTATGGCCCTGGGCCGTATTGTCAGGCGATTGATGCTTTGAAAAAAGCTGGGCGTAAAGCTCTGGCATAGACAAGCGCAATGGATAAATAGGTTGTTATCTAACGAATAAGAAATTTACTTTTATCTCAGGAAATGGTGGCAGTTCACTTTTGATGATAAATAATATTGTGAATAACTGCAACGTCAGATGAAAGATTTCTATAACCATGTGGTTGATTGGCATCGAAACGAAGCCCCTCTCCTTTATTGAGTGATTGCCATGTACCATGTGTTAACACTTTCATTCGTCCCTCAGCTACAATTACGTGTTCTATAACACCAAGTCGGTGTGGTGGTGATAGTTATTTTACCTGTCAGTGGTCATCGTGTGTTAAATGATATATTTTAATGC
>DHJK01000174.1 GCA_002404295.1 Legionellales bacterium UBA4722 | reverse complement strand
ATGTAAAACATATCCTATAAAGGCTACAAAACTCAGCGCGACTATCACAAAACAACTTATGAAATTAATCATTACTAATAAAGAATTAAGTGGATATCGATTAATAATAAAAATTATCCCAATCAGAATAAAGCAAATACATGTATTAGGAGCAGGTATTTGCGTTAGCATGCTATCATTATGAATTAATTTTATTACATTATTTAGAATTGGATAAGGATAGACATATCCAACAACAAAAGCGGAAAATGCCCATGATGTAATCACTACTCCAAGAAAAAAAGAAATTCTCGGATATTTTTCCAAGAACAAAAGACCTACGCCTACAATAACAAACCAGACCGCTGTAAAAAACTTTATTGAAGAACCATAAGAGAAAAATTCTATTAATTTAATATCATGACTTAACCAGGCCCAAGCTATGATCGACCCGACAATGATTAATATCCATCCAATCAAATAAATGAACTTGTTCATATCATCCCATATATGAATGTATCCAACTTCTTAGCATAACACAGTACTAATAGGTGAGGCCAATCATAAGAAAGAGCGGGGGAGGGCTGTTTATGATGACATATACCCATCATACTTCGAAATATGAAATTATCATTCTGAACGCAGCAAAGGATTAAAAAACATATCTTGAGGTGCAATCTGTATAGATTATTTAAAAGACCAGACTTTTGTTTAATGGTAATTAATCAGACATTTTTTCTTTCTACTTTTTCTTAGATTGTACTTTTCTTATTTATATATGATACTGTATACAATAATTAACCTAATTATGCAAAGGATGACTATGATTGAATCAAATGAAAAAGCCTCTCCTTACAATCTTGATGAGATAAAAAATGACGCTAGAACATCTCTAGAACAAGGCGCAGTTACTCGAGATTATCCATTAGATCTCACTCAAGCGCACAAACTCTTAAATGCTGCTTTAGCCACCGAAATTATGTGTGTTATGCGTTATCGCCATCATCAGATAATTGCTAAAGGTATTGATCGCCCACAAATATCGGCTGAATTTAAAGAGCATGGCGATGATGAACAAAGACACATGATGATGATTGCTGAGCGGATTAATCAATTAGGTGGCAACCCTGACTTTAATCCCGGCACCGTGTTGCAGAGAACAGCAACTGAATATGGCACGAGCACTGATTTATTAAAATTAGTAGAAGAAGACTTAATCGCAGAAAGAATTGCTATTATGGTTTATCGTGAATTAATTGAATGGTTTGGCACAAAGGACCCAACTACACGTCGCATGCTTGAAGATATTTTAAAAGATGAAGAAGATCATGCAGATGATTTATCGGACATTTTAAATAAAAAATAAATAAGCAATGAGACCCCTATCGATTAAATATCATGCGGAAGCAAACGTCGATTCGCCCGAAAATAAGTAAGTGGTGACTGATCTAATAAATTAGAAAATTTTTCCATGTATATACATGCATATCGCTCTACTTGATAAGCAAAATAAGTTTCCTCAGCGCCCGCACGAAAAACACGGCCCCAACGAGTATTGTAAAAGCTGTGTTCTTCATGCAAATAGTGAGTTATTTCAATATTAATCGTAGAAATTTTATTATGTATCTCTGAAATTTCCTGATCAAACTCATTTGTGTTGTGATCAATTCGTTGCGTACTGAGAACAATATTCATCTGTTCTAAATCTTTTTTAATAGTCATCAATTCTCTAATTTTTTCCTCAACAGGAAGTGCTTTTTTTTGTGAGTTAATTTCTTCACCTAGCTCTTCTACAACAAGAGCTGTACGCCAATTACAATCTTTTTTTAATCTCAAGATATCGCCATAAATATGGTCGCCAATATATAAAATTTCTTCGCCAATAATCCCTAAGTCATCAGTAAATTTTCTGGCACTTCCACCTTGATAAATGCCTGGAAGAGTAGGTCCGTAAGTATTAGACATCGTAGCATTTGTTGGGTTTACTGACAAAAATCTTAAGTTATCATAAAAAAAACGTGGTTTGTTCGCAAGAGTAATAACATACTCAAATAAGTCTTGCCAACTCTCGCCGTTTTCTAAAAAAGGATTTATTGCATATTTTAATAAAATATCTGTGTAGCCATATTGGGAATTTGTGAGTAGAAAAAATTTCTTGCCAAACCGAATATAGCGTTTCAAACCCTCAACCACTTCTTTTTCTTGTAAAACATAGTCTTCCATATGGTTAATAATGTAATCCTTCAAACTTCCATCTTCATGAACTTTATCCACAGCGCTTAAAACATCTGAAGCAATGACACTATAAGCCGGAAGATCATTGCTTCTTTCATCTTTAAGATCGATGAGCTGGCTATACAGAACACAAAAAGCGATGGAAAATGAAGTATCAATTGCAATATAATTAGGATCTTTTAAATCAACATAAATACTGCGATAAAATTTCTTTTGGTCATCATATGAAATTTCTTTAGTGCCATGGTAACTTGTTCTTATCGCAGCAAACCGACTTAGCTTTAGAATATTTCCATTTTTACTATCGATAATCAGTCCTCGGATAGCATCAGTGAAAATAAATTCAAATTTCATTAACTCTGCAGGGTATTTTTTTTCTTTAATTAATATTTCTACAACCATCTTATAGACTAATGATTCAAAGTTTTTTATATTATAACGAATTAACGTATGGTCCATGTCTAAGCCGATATATTTAATTTTTTTTAAATTCAGAACGCGATTGGCAAAAACTTTTTGGCTCATAATAATCCTTTCATGTTGCTATCAAATAGAAGTTTTATCGCTAATCCGCATAACATGCTAACTTTCACCGCTTAATATTTAGTCAGCATGTGGGGCCAAAAGCAGGCATTTAATTCAATGATCTTATCTTAAATGCTGTTTATTAGTAAGTCTTGCCATTTTTAAAATTCTATCATCTTATGCTTTGTTAAAAATAGATACAAAATTCCTGCTTATTTTGGCTTTTGCTAATCGCTGGTAGCAGGGCTCGTTTTTTTGCTGTATGGTGGCATACTTAACAGAATCTTTGTACAGAATAACGTTTAATGCAACATTATCTGAATCACATGCCTTGATTTCATACCTATAGAAATTATCTAGAGATTAAAAAATGAATTATAGTATAAAAAAACTACTGCTGCTAGTAGTGCTAGTAATCGTCTATTCATACAATTGCTACGCTGAGACTTCAGTAAGTACTACGCTACCCACACAACAAAAAATCGAACTACTTCCGCCTGCTAACATACAAACCAATGCTAATGAATCAATCATTCAAAAACGTGCAAATGGAGAATCTGATTTAAATAATAATCGTTTTGTAATCAGTTTTTATAAACCAACGTATATATTACCTTATTACTACACAGCATCTCCAGATAATCAGGTTTATCTAGGATCAACACCCGGCAATCAATCAATAAAAAGCTCTGAATCAAAATTTCAATTCAGTTTTAAAATACCCATATTTGTTAACCTTATTAATGATAGCAATAATGTATATTTAGCATACACCCAACTCTCTTATTGGCAAGTATATAGTAAATCTGCATTTTTTCGTGAAACAGACTTTGAACCAGAAATATTTCTTTCACACAAATTAAAGTTTTTTCTAGGAAAAGGCTGGTATTTTGATTTTATAAATCTAGGTGCCGTGCATCAATCAAATGGATTCGGTGGTAATATGGAGCGCACCTGGAATCGAGTTTATGCTGAAGGTGTATTTGCTAATGAAAATTGGATGATCCGACTGAAGCCTTGGTATGTCGTACATGATAGTTCATATAATACATATAATCCGGCTCTAGCACATTATCTTGGCTATGGATCAATCACAGTTGCATATCAACATAACCGTCATGTGATATCTGTTTTGGGACATACACTTTTTCAAAAAGGCAGTAAAAGAGCAACAGCCGAAGTATCGTATTCATTTCCATTATCATTACACTTTAATGGCTATGTTCAATTCTTTAGTGGATATGGTCAAAGTTTAATTGAATACAATCATCGAACGAATAGCGTGGGTATTGGTATTTCGCTGAGTAACTGGATATAGTAATAGCAATTACATCAGGACATGAGTATTCAGTCCTGATGGATAACTTCTTAAGAGTGGTTACTCATTCGAAGTTGAATACGTTGTATTATTTGTAGTTGGTTTAGTATCAACAGCACGATGGTTAGTAAATAAATATGCGCCTATTATAATTGATAAAATTGTAATGACAATTGCACTTATTGCAATGGCGCCATGTTTAGTGTTTTTTTCTTTTTTCGATTCTTGCTTACCATTATCTATAAGAGCCATAAAAATCCTCCAAAAATTAAGTTACAATATTAATCGTTTTAACATTCACAAATGAGCGTATCCCTTCCTCTGACAACTCTCTTCCATAGCCAGAATTTTTTATACCGCCAAATGGGAGATTGGGATCTGAAGATAAAAATGTATTAATAACACATGAACCAGCTTGTATTTTTTCAACCGCTATTTTTTCACCGCGCTTAATGTCTTTTGTAAAAATGCCAGCACCTAAACCAAAACAAGTATCATTAGCAATCATTACTGCCTCATCTTCATTTTTAGCGGATATTATTGCAATAACTGGACCAAATATTTCTTCATCATAGGCTGGCATTCCTTTTTTTATATTTTTTAAGGTGAGCTATAGCATTTAGTCTACTTCAAATATTAATGTAATATTTTCAATAATTTCTTGTGTGCCAGGCTGAATATCAGGCGCAACTGATTTTTCTCTTACTGAACTCATGGCAACTGAGTAAGAGGGCTGATTAGATGAATAATTTCCTGATTCTAATATGTTAATGACTTTACCTAATCGTAAATTAGCTTGAGTTGTTATTTCTTTTGCTCTTTCTTTAGCGCTTTCTATTGCCAGTTTGCGTGCTTGCTTTTTTAGATTTTCTGGATTGCTAAAGCTGAAATCAATACCTTGAATTTGGTTTGCGCCATTATTCACAGCACCATCTAATATTTTTTCTAACTGAAACCGAGATTTATTAATATCAAAAAACTTGACTGTAATAATTTGATTAGCTTGATAACCAACAATGCTACTTTGACCATTTGTGTAATTATATTTTGGTGATGCATAAAAATCTGTTGTTTGTATATTATTTTTTTCAACGCCTTGCTGTTTAATAAAATCAATCAATTGATTTATTTTTTGATTATTTTTATTTTTAACATCGATAGCACTTATTCCTTCAGTGAGCACACCCCATTCTCAAAATTGCCAAATCAGGCACACTGGTCACTTTTCCTTGCGCTGATATATTCATCGTTTGATGATTGCCGGAGATTGCGTTTAATTGATTGATAATAATGACCGCGACTAATACAATCAAAAGCTTTCCGAGAGTTTTTAATATCCATTGAGGAACCAAACCATTTTCCATATGAT
>DHJK01000188.1:56429-67731 GCA_002404295.1 Legionellales bacterium UBA4722 | reverse complement strand
TATTTAAACTGAATTTAATAAGACACCTGCTTAGAATAATGTGTGCGCTTGCTATAGCACTCATTATAAATTATTACGCGGCAGCAACAAAACAAGGGTGGCTGCCTTTAACTGCTTTGTTGGTCATGCTGACTTCTACTGGCAGCGCACTTTATCAAGGCTTGTGGCGGTTTTTTCTTATTTCCTGCGTTGTTGTTTTGGGCTCTTTAATTTTTTCGCCCATACCGCTGTTGTATATGCGTATGTATGATGTTGTTTTTGGTGCTCTGATTGGAATATTAGCCAATATTCTTATTTTGCCGGATCGGGTAGATGCTGAATGCCGCAGTGCATTTATTCCAATATTGAAATCATACAGCCGCTATTTTTCTTCGCTTGTTTTTTTACTATTAGATGGAAATGGTATTGATGCGGATAGAGAAAAAATAAATGTTGAAAAAAATCTTCAGAAGTTACCGGCATGGATTTATGAAGCCGGCTTTGATCTCACGTTGCAAAAAGGTTACCGTTATTTTTTTATGAAAGTAGGCCAAATTGGCGAAATTTTATTTGCAATACATCATTTGGCTCGTTATCCCTATACCGAGGATCTGTTAAATACTATTCGAGAACCGTTATTGCAATGTATATTACGCGTTGAGCAGTTTATTGCAGCAATTATCACTGTTCTGGAATTAAAAAAATTATCGGATGGTATTGTTGATTTTGGACCCGAGCTGGCTGAAATAGAAGATAGATTTAAGGCGTTAGTGCCTGTGGCATTAGAGGCGGCGTCGGTTGAGACAGATTACGTTTATTTGACAGAATTTATGTATGATATGCGAGACTTGCGTAGCGCTTTGTTGCGTCTGGCAGAGGCGTTGCGCTGATTGTCATTGACAAAGAATTTGAAAAAATAAAGCAATTTTTAATAAAGGGTGATTTGATATCAGCTAAATCTTCTTTAGATGACTTGTCAGAGTCAGCACCCTGTGTCACTTTTTAGGCGTTGTCATCCTGAACCCTTGTAAGGGTTCAGGATGACAACGCCTGCCTAAGCAGCAATCACGCAGTTTAATGAGTACTTTTTAATTATCCGCAAAAAACAGCCGCATAACCGCGTGCATTATCACCTGAAGCACTATCTAGCGCTCTTATCGTTGCTGAGTTAGGCTGTTTCACACAAAGCGCTCTATTAAAAAATTGAAATTTTCCATTTGCATCTGTGTTAGCAGATCCTAAAGGCATCGAGCCATGGTGCCCTGGAACGTCGTCTGCAAAGATTTCAACTGAGCTGTTAGGGGTAAAATCTGTTCCATTGACTGTCACATCTGATGTTGTTTGTGTATGTACATAATGCACATCGATAGCTGGATGATGTGGTGGGTTGTCGAATTGGTAATAAGTGACTGTTAACGTGATATTATTATAAAACATTTCACAGCTTTCGTTTTTCAACATACCAGTATTACTAAAGTCAGACATTTCTGGTCTTTGTCCAATAAAAACTAAACCATTATTATATTCTGTACCATTTGCCCAGCGCTGTACTTCTTGTGTGACATCTATATTCAATGGTTGTGCTGGAAGTATATTTTTTAAATTGCGTAAATCAGAAGTGTGAATACGTCCTGTGTTGGGCAATGCCCACCATTGAATATCAGTTAATCCCATTTTAGCAATGCAAGAGCTGCTTGGTGGGTTGGTTGTTGCATGTGAATTATTGAGTGTTAACGTTGCAGATTTAATTAATCTTTTATTAAATGCTGCCGCGTCTATTTGAAAACGAATCAAACCTTGGTATATCTGGTTTAACCAACAATCATCTGATTCAAGCCGATGAAAAAAGCCAACAATCATTTCAGAAGGCCCAGGCTGATCAGGTGCGGTGCCTCCTCTGCATATGTCACCACCAGTGGCTACTTCATTTAAAGTTTGAATCTGTACAGGGTTAATTGAAACTGTTTCTTCATGCGTTTTTGTGGGAGAGCAACGGGTTAACATAGTCATTGAAAGTATAATATATAAAAAATTTATCAATATTTTCATAATAGATCCATGTCAAATTTTGCCTATATATGATTTTAAAGAAAAGTCATGTAGAGTCAAGTCATGGGTTATTGAAGTAAGAGGGCGATATGCTGAACTTTACATTAGCAATAGAACATCCTGTTATTATTCCGAGCAAAAAAGTCCACCTTGACGGTATTTTACATATTCCAAAAGATGCTCGCGGGCTTGTTTTATTTGTGCATGGCAGTGGTAGTAGTCGATTTAGTGTTCGCAATAAACAGGTTGCTAATGTTTTAAATGAAGCTAAGCATGCGACTTTGCTTTTTGATTTATTAACACCTGAAGAAGAGATTGTTGATGATCAGACCAGGGAATTGCGATTTGATATTGAATTTTTGGCAGGCCGTTTAATCGACGCAACAGATTGGTGCATCAAGCAGCTGATTACACATAATTTAACGATTGGTTATTTTGGCTCGAGCACTGGAGGAGGTGCTGCGCTTCGCGCTGCGGCAGAAAAAGTAAACATAGTAAAAGCAGTGGTATCGCGAGGTGGTAGACCTGATCTTGCAGGTGAATCATTAGCGCACGTTGAGGCTCCAACCTTATTAATTGTGGGCGGCAATGATGAAACTGTAATCGAAATGAATAAAAGTGCTATGTCGAAAATGCATTGTATTAAAAAATTAGATATTGTTCCTGGTGCGACTCATCTATTCGAAGAGCCTGGAACGTTGAGCAAAGTTTCAGAGTTAGCAACTCTGTGGTTTTCAAAATACTTACTTTAGATTAAAGAAGGTGTTTTAAATACCAATTATACTTCGTATCTTGACGTGTAATGGGTAAATACCTGACAGTTAGTCAAGGAGCCTACTTCATGAGTTCTGTTAATGAAAAAATAACAGCTTTACTGGATGCAATGGTAGAACCCCTTTCAAATAATCAAAATGACTATTCCTTATTATTAGATAAAATAGGTGACTCCCGCTTTGTTTTAATAGGCGAGGCAAGCCATGGAACGCATGAGTTTTACCAAGCGCGGGCTGAGATTACCCAGCAATTAATTACTAAAAAAGGTTTTATGGCTGTTGCAATCGAAGGAGACTGGCCTGATGCCTATCAAATTCATCGTTATTTGCAAGGTGTGGGTGCTCAATCAGAGTGGCAGCAAGCGCTAAGTGGGTTTGTCAGATTTCCCAAATGGATGTGGCGTAATACAACAGTGGCTCCTTTTTTTCAATGGTTGCGTGCATACAATGATGGCTTATTGTCTCCCGATAAAAAAATTGGCTTTTATGGATTAGATTTATATAGTTTGAATGCTTCAATGCAAGCGGTGATTGATTATCTAGCTAAAGTAGACCCGGAGGCTGCGAGGCGCGCTCGTGAACGATATAGCTGCTTTGATCATCTGGGCTGTGATCCTCAAACCTATGGTTACTTAACAAGCGAAGGATTGAAAAATCCTTGTGAAAAAGAGGCTATTGCAGAGGTTATCGAACTTCAGCATAACGCTTTTAAATATGTGGATCATGATCCTATAGCAGGGGATGAGTATTTTTATGCAGTTCAGAATGCCCGTTTAGTAGAAGATGCAGAAACATATTATCGCTCTATGTATGAAGGAAGAATATCTTCTTGGAATGTACGTGATACACATATGTTGAAAACACTTAATACGCTTTCCGATCATCTAGAAAAGAAATTCTCAAGACCTGCTAAAATTATTGTTTGGGCTCATAATTCACATGTAGGTGATGCGCGCGCGACTGAAATGGGTTCGAAAGGTGAAGTGAATATTGGACAACTTGTGCGAGAACATCATGGAGAAATGGATACTTATTTATTAGGATTCTCTACCTATCAGGGCTCGGTTACAGCAGCTGATGATTGGGATAAACCTGCCAAGCATAAACTTGTTAATCCTGGCATAGTAGGTAGTTACGAAGAGCTATTCCATTCTGTTAAATATAAAAATTTTCTTTTAGATTTAAGAGGCAATGAGCAACTTGAGCATTATTTTAAATTTCTTCGATTGCAGCGCGCTATTGGTGTTATTTACCGTCCTGATACAGAGCGAGATAGCCATTATTTCTTTACGCATTTAACTTACCAATTTGATGCTATTATTCATTTTGATAAAACGACTGCACTTAAGCCGCTGGATAGTAATATTGAGTGGGATCTTGAGAATCCATTATAAAAGGTTGTGCAACTCATTGATTTGAGAAAAGTTTCATAGTTAGCAATAATGTGGTTTTTGAAATTCTTTAGAGTTGCATAAAATTACAATGTAATTATAATATAATTATGAATATGACATTCGAGTGGAACGCTCTAAAGGCGTCAGTAAACAAGAAAAAACATAATATAAGCTTTAATGAGGCTAAAACGGTGTTTTTTGACGAAAAGGCAATAGTAATACATGATCCTGAGCATTCAAATGACGAAGAAAGATTCATTATTTTAGGGCTAAGCAGCGTGGAGCGTTTATTGGTTGTTTGTCACTGTTTGCGAGAAGATGATAGTATAATTAGGATCATTTCTGCTAGAAAAGCGACGAAGAGAGAATCAACGCAATATTATGGTGGTGGCTATGAAAAAAGAATATGACTTTTCAAAAGGGAAGAAAAATCCTTATATCGTGAATCTAAAAAAACAAATCACCATAAGGCTTGATGCTGAAACAATTAATTATTTTAAGCATCTCTCTGAAACTAATGGTATTTCCTATCAGGCGCTTATTAATCTTTATTTGCGTGATTGTGCTCAAAAGCACAAAAAGCTTAATTTGGGGTGGTCATCGGACAAACAATAGAGCATAACATGTCTCAATTACTGAAAACCCCCGTAAATCGCAACAAACAAATGCCATTAATCGCATTGTGTTTAGGTTTTTTCATGGTGATTATAGATGTCACTGTGGTAAACGTCTCACTTCCTAATATGACAAAAAATTTAGGAGGTGATATTTCTTGGCTTCAATGGGTAGTGGATAGTTATACATTAACGTTTGCATGTCTTCTGCTTTCCGCAGGTAGTTTTGCTGATCGATTGGGTGCAAAATCTGCTTATCTTTTTGGTTTATTTTTATTTGTATTAACATCGCTAGCCTGTGGATTAGCAACTCATTTTTTAATGCTGACTATCTTTAGATTAATGCAAGGCGTTGCTGCTGCTTTCGTAGTCCCCACTTCAATAGCACTTATTAGCTCGTGTTACGAAAACAAGACAGAACGTGCGAGAGCTATTGGAATATGGGCAAGTGTAGGTGGTATTGCTGCTGCAACTGGCCCTGTGCTTGGCGGAGTGTTAACAGCATGGTTTGGTTGGAGAGGTGTTTTTTTTATTAATATACCGGTCGGCATGATAGGGGCTCTATTGACTATAAAATATGTCATAAATCCAATCAGCACTGACCACAAGCGCAGTTTTGATTTCCCAGGGCAGGTAACAGGTATTATTAGTATTGCGGCTCTCGCTTTTAGTTTGATTGAAGCCGGCAGGCTGGGCTGGTTTTCGCCAGTCATAATGAGTGGTTTATGTATTTTTCTACTCACATTTATTTTATTTTTAATGATTGAGCATCGTTCTGAATCGCCGATGTTTCCCTTAAGTTTTTTTAAATCAAAAAATTTTTCTATCTCTATGGCGGTAGGCACGATACTTAATATAGGATTTTATGGGCAATTCTTTTTATTGCCGCTTTATTTCCAACAGATAAGAGGTTATACAGTATTGATGACAGGGCTTGCAATTCTTCCTCAAGCACTGCTCTCTGCGGTATCATCGTATTTTGGCGGAAGAGTCGCAAGTGTATACGGACCGAAAATGCCTATGGCTATAGGATTAACTATAGCTGCTGCAGGATTTTTTATTATGCTAATGACTGGGGAGCACACCCCTTCTTATCTTTTACTTATCTTGCCATTAGCCGCTATTGGATTCGGAGTTACTTTTACAATGCCTGCGTCAACTATTGCTATCATCAACTCTGTGCCAAGCGATCGGGCGGGGATTGCATCAGGTGCTTTTAATGCGAGTCGTCAAATAGGAAGCTTAATAGGGGTAGCTATTTTTGGGACAATTTTAAATACCGCTAAAGATTTCATGATGGGTATGCACATAGGGTTGCTTATTGGAGGGGTGATATTTGTATTGGCTTGTGTTGCAACTTTAATTGGGATTGAAAACTGAAGATATCTATTCAGTGCTTTTTATCGTGAACGTGCCCGTTCACGATTAGATCAGTGACAATCATTGAATAGTTGCTACTTATCAATAGTAATCTGCGGCAAACTCCCCACCGTCACAATTTTCATGGAATTAGTACGACCATGAATACCAATTAAATCGCCTTTATTGATAATAACCAAATCGCCATCTTTGAGAATGCCCCTGCTTTGTAACTCATGAACCGCAGACTGATTCAAGATGCGTCTATCAATATGGGTGGCATCAAAGGTAATAGGATAAACGCCACGATAGAGTGCCATGCGTCGCTGCGTTGACGGATGTCGGCTCAATCCATAAATAGGGATGCTGGAGCGAACTCGTGACATCCAGAGAGGGGTTGTGCCTGATTCAGTTAACGCGATGATTGCTTTAATGTCGATATGGTTTGCAGTGTACATGGTTGCCATTGCAATCGCCTCATCCACATATTTGAATTGAATATCCATGCGATGACGTGAACGTTGGGCAATAGGGTTTTTTTCTGCGCTTAGACAAATTCGATTGAGAGCGGCAACTGCTTTGTCGGGGTATTTGCCTATGGCTGATTCTTGCGACAACATCACAGCGTCAGTGCCATCTAATACAGCATTAGCCACATCGGATACTTCAGCGCGTGTTGGAATTGTGTTGTAGGTCATAGTTTCAAGCATTTGTGTTGCTGTTATGACGGGTTTGTTCAGTGTGCGGGCTGTATGAATAATATTTTTTTGCACGCCGGGCAATTCTGCATCGCCCAGTTCTACACCTAGGTCACCACGTGCCACCATTATGCCATCAGCAGCTCTAGTGATTTCATCAATATTAGCGACTGCTTCTGCGCGTTCAATTTTGGCGATAATACCTGCGTTGCCGCCGGCTGCTTTTAGTAAGGTGCGAGCTTCTTTGACATCATCCGCATTTCGTGGAAAAGAAATAGCGAGGTAGTCAGCCTGAAGACGTACCGCATCGATAATATCAGCACGATCTTTGTCAGTGAGTGCTTCTGCAGAAAGGCCGCCGCCTAAGCGATTGATGCCTTTGTTATTTGATAATTCGCCGCCTACAACGACTTGGCAGTAAATGCAGTGACCTTTCACTTGATCAACGGTCATTACGATACGGCCGTCATCGAGTAAAAGTGTGTCGCCTGCGTGCACATCATTCAGTAAATTTTTATAATCTAAACTCACGCTTTCTTCTGTGCCTTCGTCGGTATCAAGCTGCGTATCAAAAGTAAAACGTTGGCCTTCTTCTAGCTGAATTTTTTTATTTTTAAAGCGCCCGATACGAATTTTAGGGCCCTGTAAGTCAACTAAGATAGCAACGACTTTTCCATGCTTCTTTGCAATAGTGCGAACACTGTTGATTCGATCTTCATGTGTTTGAAGAGTGCCATGTGAAAAGTTAGCGCGAAAAACATCCGCACCTTCAATGATCACACGTTCTAGCATGTCGGGATCGTCCAGCGAGGGACCTAATGTAACAACAATTTTGGTTCGGCGAAGCGGTGTGCTCATGTTACTTTCTCGTGTTTTGCAGCGTGTTTTTCTAAGGCGTCGATAGCGGGTAATGGTTTTCCTTCTAGATAAGATAGGAAAGCGCCACCCCCAGTTGAGATATAATCAATTTTATCGGCAATATGATATTTTTCAATAGCGGCTAAGGTGTCACCTCCGCCTGCAACAGAGAAACCTTTGCTTTCAGCGATGGCATGGGCTATTGCTTCTGTTCCTTCGCCAAATTGTTCTATTTCAAAAGCGCCAACAGGGCCGTTCCATAAAATAGTTTTAGCTTTTTTAATAATGCCAACATATTTTTTGATAGTATCTGGACCTAGGTCGTAAATTTTTTCGTTATCATCGACTTGAGAGATGAGGCGAGCAGAGCTTTCAGCGTCATCAGAAAGCTTATCTGCAACGATCACATCGGTTGGGATTGGAATTTCTGCGCCGCGTTGTTGTGCATTGAGGGTGAGTTGCTCTGCAACATCAATGAGATCGGGCTCGTAAAGCGATCTGCCAACGGTATACCCTTGGGCCGCAATAAATGTGTTTGCAATGCCGCCACCGATAATGAGTGTATCTACTTTTTGTGAAAGTGAGTCTAATAATCCGAGTTTAGTTGATACTTTAGAGCCACCCACAATAGCGATTATGGGGTGTTTGGGATTGTGCATGATATTGTGTAGCGCTTCCAATTCGCCGAGTAACAAAGGGCCAGCGCAGGCAATAGGAGCATATTCAATAATGCCACAGGTGGAGGCTTCAGCGCGATGCGCTGTAGCAAACGCATCCATTACGAAAATATCGCATAAACCAGCCATTTTTTTGGCGAGTTCGGGTTTATTGTCTTTTTCACCCGGAATCAGGCGCACATTTTCGAGTAATACGACGTCATGGTCGTTCATTTCAAAGCCGTTGATCCAATTTTGAATAAGAGGCACTTCTTTTTTTAATAATTTTGATAAGCAGGCGGCTATGGGGGCTAAGGAAAACTGTGGGTCAGAGCTGCCTTCTTCTGGGCGACCCAAATGTGACAGGATCATGACTTTGGCGCCAGCTTGCATAGCTGCTTTGATTGTAGGAATGACAGCTCGAATACGTAAATCGCTGGTAATTTCACCATTCTTTAAGGGAACATTTAAATCTACACGGAGGAGAACACGTTTATTTTTTAACTTAAGGTCAGACATCTTTACAATAGTCATTTACCATGCTCCTTACACTTTAGGTATATCGAAAGTGAATTTATTGCATAATGGGTATAAACACAAGCGATATTCAGCAAGTTTCACTGCTCAAATCGTGAACGTGCCCGAGCCCGCGTGCGTGCCCGTCTTTTCCTGTGTAATATCTGGGAAAAGACGGGCACGCACGCGGGCTCGGGCACGTTCACGATTTACGCTCAAATATAGGAACAAGATATATGCCGGTTAAAGCGATTCATCGTTTTTTAAGCTCAGAAGCCAAAGGTGGGGTTTTGCTGTTTGCGGCTGCATTGGCGGCATTCATTCTTAGTAATTCACCCGCTGCCTTGTTTTATCAAGCGTTATTAGATATGCCTTTTGAGCTTCATCTGACAAGTTTTATAGCAGCTAAACCTTTATTAACATGGATTAATGAAGGATTAATGACATTTTTCTTTCTTCTAGTGGGTTTAGAGCTTAAACGCGAATGCTTGATAGGGCATCTATCAGAACTGCAAAAAACCATATTACCCGGTATGGCAGCTTTGGGTGGGATGATGATTCCCGCTTTGATTTATGTCGCGGTTACGTGGCATCACAGTGTGGCACTGCAAGGCTGGGCAATCCCAGTCGCCACGGACATTGCATTTGCATTAGGGTTGTTATCCTTATTTGGCAAGCATATTCCGATGGGGCTGCGTTTGTTTTTGATGACATTGGCGATCGTAGATGATGTGGGAGCCATCCTGATCATTGCACTATTTCAAGGACATGGGTTGTCGTGGATTTGGCTAGCGCTTTCTTGTTTGATGCTACTTTTTTTAATAGGGTTGAATAGAGCGGGCGTGCAGCGTTTATCGTTCTATCTCATTTTTGGGGTATTACTGTGGGTTTGCGTTTTGCAGTCAGGGGTGCATGCAACGATTGCGGGTGTGCTCATTGCGCTCGTTATTCCCTTACGTACAAAAGGGGCAAAAAAAATCTCTCCTTTAGAGGTGCTCGAAAAGATCTTGCAGCCTTGGGTTGCTTATTTTGTGATGCCGGTTTTTGCTTTTGCTAATGCGGGGTTATCGTTGCATGGGTTAAGCGTAAGGGTACTGCTTGATCCGATTACGTTGGGGATTATGGCGGGGTTGTTTTTGGGTAAGCAAGCTGGGGTTTTTGGGTTTGCGTGGGCGATGATTAAGATGGGATGGGCGAAGTTGCCGGAGCGGGTGACATGGCTTCAGTTGTATGGGGTCGCTTTGTTGTGTGGGATTGGATTTACGATGAGTTTGTTTATTGGGATGTTGGCTTTTCAGGATGAGGGTTCGATTTATCTTGTTAAGGTGAAGGCGGGGGTTTTGTGTGCGTCGTTGTTGTCGGGGGCGGTGGGCGCTGTTGTTTTGAAGTGCGCGATGAGGAAGAAGTGCTGACTTTAGGGTATGAGAATTTGGGTAGATAAAGCAAAGATGGGGGCAGAATTATTGCCGGAGTTAAATAGTGGATAGGTATTGGGGGCGGTTTGGACGTCTTCTTTGTAAGTGTTTTTACTTATTTCTATTTTAGATCAGACTGGTCTAAATTTAATCTTATTATGGTAATTTGAGTTATTTCTATAGTATACTTCGCCAATAAAATACTTAAAACATTTCGCTAGTTAGTTCCAGCCACTTGAAAATTAGCCTAAAAAACGGATTTCTCCCATGCGGTGCGATGTGTCGGGTAGTTATAAAATTATGCAATAGAAAACCGCAATTAAAGTTAGAAATTAGCAAGAGGTGCAAGTGCATGGCAAATACACGCGAAATCCGCAAGAAAAACATTATTAATTGGTCAATTAGTGAACTTGAGCGACTTGCTAAGACTGAATCAAAAGCCGTGCCATCGCAAATTACAAAGACTTTAAAGGAACTTAAGGAATTTCGCAGTAAAGCCAAGTGGGCAGATTTTCAAATTAACCCCAAGTCTTCTGAATGGGAAAGTGATCTAAAATTAATAAGTGTTATGCGAACGGATTTATTAAAGGTGATCCGAGAAGAGGAGCTAAATCAATATACAAAAGAATTTTATGATATAGCAGAAGCCATATTAGTAGGATTTACAGAGCAATGGCCTTTAAATGAATTTGAAGAACGCGAACAAAAAAATTCACCCACATTTTATGCTCCTCAAGATGGTATTTCGTTGGGGGCTTTAACTACAGTTAAACAAGAAGTTTTTGTACCTCAAGCCGCTGAAGAAGATAGCTTACAGGCTGCAATATTACCCCTCGATGGATACCAGATGAGCCAAGAATCTCTGGAAGCAATACTTTCTAATCGTCTGGATCAAAGAAAAAGTCCTGGATCACAAACACATTATTTGCCTCGTGATCATCGAAATTTCAGAAATAATGGTCTCCAATTCCAGCGTCAATTCTCAGTCCGT
>DHJK01000188.1:54091-56251 GCA_002404295.1 Legionellales bacterium UBA4722 | reverse complement strand
CGATGAGTATCTCTGCGATAAGTATCGTTGTTATCACTATTATGCTCATAGGGTATGTATGGGTTCTTCCTCTTATTTACAGCCTATATAGTTACTTCGTAGTTGGAAGTAGTGTAGCTGGAGGAGTGCTATGCCTTGCATTTGTAGGTAGTCAGGTAGTTCTTGGATACGGAAGTGCGCCAGAATATAACGAAAGAGAAGGAATAATTTCAGGGATAATATGTGGATTATCTATCTTATCAATGTTTGCAATTGGTCCAGCAGGATTTATAGGGCTGCTAGGATATATTGGAGCAGCGGCTATCATTCCACGTTTCGCCTTTAACCTTGGAGATTCTATAGGACATCGCATAGGTAACGCTCGTAACAGACCAGTACAGATTGCAGTTATGAGGGAAGTTGCTACCCCAGCGGTAATAGCAGAAAATAACTTAAAAGTGATTGCGCTATTTGACACCCTCAATAACAATCTTGCTGAGGCAGTAGCTCCTTTTTATTGTTTGGAAGCCGAAAAAAAGGGAAATTTTGATGAATTGCAATTACTCGCTGGTAAAGATGATGAAAGTAAAGCGTGCGGATTAACTAGAAAACATTCATTAGGTGGTGAGCTATCTGATTCCTACATTGCGAAAAGTTTACAAGGCTCTGCTTCTCAAAGCCTAATCAGTGATTCCTCTGAAGAGTTAGGAGCTACTGAGCCAACTAAAGTTTTAGAGACAACAAAAAATAGCACCTATTTGAGAATGATTAAAGCGAGAGACGCTTGGCTACATAAAGTACCTACATCTGCGCAGTCATCTGTTGCTGCCGGTGCAGCACAGGAGAGCGCGGAGAAGGAGAAGATATTGCCGCCGTCAAGAAGCAGAGCTAAAAGCTATGGTTCCGTCGCCAGACGATAAAACTGTGTCATCATTATCAAAGAGATCAAGAAGCCTACACCTAATGGAAAAGCAGTAACCCATCTAAGGCTATAACTATAAACATAGGAGCTTAACCGAATGCCATTGCCATTGACACCACCCTCAAACCCATGAACAATGAGCACCTTTAATGCATGGTAGTCGACATGAAACGCATATTAATAACGGGTGGGGCTGGGTTTATAGGTTCGCATACGGTTGATTTATTTTTGCAGCAGGGTGCAGAGGTTGTTGTGCTGGATAGCCTTGTGACGGGGAAGGTGACGAATCTTAATTTGTTTCATCCGCATTTGCGTTTTGTGCAGGCGGATGTGTTGGATTATCCTGTTTTGCTTAAAGAAGTTGCGGTGTGTGATGTTGTTTTGCATTTAGTGGCTTTGCCTTCTGTGGTTCAATCTATTGCGGATCCTATTCAATCTTTAAATGTGAATACGTGTGGGTTTTTGCATGTGTTGCAGGCGATTCGTGAGAGTAACCCTGCAATTCGGTTGATTTATGCGTCTAGTGCTGCGGTGTATGGCGCGGATGAAGCGTTGCCCTGCTCGGATGAGCTGCCTTTGCCATCTGCGCCTCTTTCACCGTATGCATTGGAAAAAGCCAATAATGAGCGGTATGCAGATTTGTATTATCGGTTGTTTGGGATTAAAAGTTTAGGGTTAAGGTATTTCAATGTGTATGGGACGCGGCAAATGCCGGGTTCGCCTTACTCGGGGGTGATTTCTAAGTTTATAGAGTGGTATCAAAAAAGAGAGTCTATTACGATTTTTGGTGATGGGCAGCAGTCTCGGGATTTTATTCATGTGGCTGATGTGGCGCGGGCGAATTGGTTGGCTTCGCAGAGTGATTATTGTGGGGCTTTGAATATTGCGACAGGGATACCTGAGACGTTGGTTAATTTAGTGAGTTATATTGAGTCGGCGGGGGGGTATAAGGCGCAGGTGGCATTTTTGGAGGCGCGGGTGGGGGAGATTGCGCAATCTTATGCGCGGGTTGCTAAAGCGGAGAGTCAGTTGGGATATCACTATGAGATAGGGTTGGCGGATGGGATTCGCTCATTATTGAGCGAACTAAAAGCTCATTAGTCTGTTTTAATCGTGCCCGTGCGTTACCCATTGTGCCACAACTCTCGTCATTGCGAGCGCGAGCGAAGCAACCTAGGCTTTCAACGCTGCTTTTGAGCTTAAATGTAACTATTCAGCGATTTCCACTGGCCCAATCGTGAACGTGCCCGCGTGCGTGC
>DHJK01000188.1:31007-53990 GCA_002404295.1 Legionellales bacterium UBA4722 | reverse complement strand
CGGGCACGTTCACGATTGGGCCAATGGAAATCGCTGAATTCTTATCGGAAAATAAGCTATACTTCGCTCAGAAATCCCTAGGAGCTGTGAAAATGCAAAATACCAATAATCAGCAAGCCTGCACCAAGCGGTATTATGAAGTCACGCGTGCAGATTTACCCTTGTGTTGTCCATTGCCTGACCAACGTCTTTGGGATGCTCATCCACGTGTTTACTTGCCCATTGCAGAAGAAGGGCGTGTCGTTTGTCCTTATTGTGAAGCAGAGTACGTTCTTAAAGATGAGTAAAAAAATTCTGATTGTGGGGCCTGCTTGGGTGGGTGACATGGTCATGGCCCAATGTCTTTTCAAATTACTTAAGCAGCGTGATCCTCATATTGTGATTGATGTGTTGGCGCCTGCTTGGAGTTTACCTTTATTAGCGCGCATGCCAGAAGTATCCTCTGCGATTGTGATGTCATTAGGACATGGGCAATTAAATTTAGGTGAGCGATATCGCATAGGCAAACGGTTGCGTGAAAACAAATATGATCAAGCGATTGTGTTGCCGAATTCATTTAAATCAGCGTTAGTTTTATGGTGGGCACGTATTCCGCGGCGCACCGGCTTTCGGGGTGAGATGCGTTATTTTCTTTTGAATGATATGCGCTACCTCGATAAAGCGCGCTATCCTTTAATGATCGAACGATTCATGGCGCTAGGTTTGGAACAGAACGAAACATTGCCTGAAGTATATCCAGTGCCTGAGCTGCATATTTCTTCTGCCTCTCAGACAACAGCATTAGCCAATCATCAATTAGTGAATCCAGTACGATCCGTGCTTGCTTTATGCCCAGGCGCAGAATTTGGCCCTGCTAAACAATGGCCAGAAAATTATTATGCCGATATTGCAAATGCAAAACTACAAGAAGGTTGGGATGTCTGGATCTTTGGTTCATCTAAAGATCATGCTGTAGCAGAGCAAATTCAACAAGCCACTCAACAACGTGCAGTGAATTTAGCAGGAAAAACGACACTGGAAGAAGCGATTGATTTGTTGTCGTTAGCCACTGTAGTCGTGAGCAATGATTCAGGGTTAATGCATATAGGTGCTGCATTAAATAAACCATTGGTTGCGGTGTTCGGACCTACGAGTCCTTCTTTTACGCCACCTTTAAATAAAAATGCGAAAATACTTTCTCTCACGCTTGATTGTCAGCCTTGCTTCCAGCGCACATGTCCGTTAAAACATCATCATTGTATGCGTGAATTAAAACCGATTCAGGTGTTGGCTGCTATTTCATCTGTTGTTTCAGAGGGAATGTAAGATGCGAGTTTTAATCATTAAAACTTCTTCGATGGGTGATGTGATACATACATTACCGGCTTTAACTGACGCAGGAAAAGCCATGCCCGGTATTTCATTTGACTGGGTTGTTGAAGAAAATTTTTCTGAAATTCCTCGCTGGCATCCGCTTGTGAAAAATGTTATTCCTGTTGCGCTGCGACGCTGGCGTAAATCTTTTTTTACAAAAAAAACGCGACAAGAATGGTTTGCTTTTCGTGAACGATTACAAGCTGCGCAGTATGATCTTATTATTGATGCCCAAGGTTTATTAAAAAGCGCGTTTCTTGCGTGTTTTGCGAAAGGTAAACGTTGTGGATTTGGATTTCACTCTGCGCGGGATCCTTTAGCCGCACTTTTTTATCATCAGCGATTTAAAACTGCGAAAGTAAAAGAACAGCATGCCGTGTTACGCCTGCGAAATTTATTTAGTCAAGCGTTAGGCTATACGTTGCCTGCAACGGTGCCAGATTATGGGATTGATCGCCAACGTTTCTTGCAAGAAAATAATCTGAAAAAATATTTAGTTTTTTTACACGGCACAACCTGGGAAAGCAAGCATTGGCCTGAACCTTATTGGATTGAGTTAGCTAAGCTTGCGAGTGATCAAGGATTTTTAATTAAATTGCCTTGGGGTAATGCTGCAGAACAAGAGCGTGCATTGCGAATTGCGGCGACGTGCGCTGATGCTGAAGTATTGCCACGACAAGATTTACTTGGTATCGCTAAGGTGTTAGCGGGTGCTGCAGCCATCGTGGCAGTCGATACAGGTTTAGGCCATTTAGCAGCTGCACTAGATGTTCCAACCGTTTCATTGTACGGCCCCACACATCCTGATTTGACGGGCGCATTAGGCGCATCACAAAAGCATTTAACCGTAAATTTCCCTTGCGCACCTTGTTTTAGTCGCACATGTATTTTTAGAGATAGAAAAAATTATTCCCTTCAGCCGCCTTGTTTTACAACGTTGCCGCCTTTGGTTGTTTGGGAGGCGCTGCTTAAGATATACTTCTCCCGCCCTGAGTTTTCCACAAAAAACTGAACTTAATTGCGGGAGAGGTATATCTTAAGCAGTCATCAGGAGGTTTTAACCACCTGCCTCAGAAAACGCACCCCCAAAATTTTCAGTAACGGGTCTTTCCGGCAACCGTGTCGTTCCCGTTGAAAAAGCAGCATCCACTTCTGCTCGAGTAGCTGTAGTCGAAAGATGAGGTTCATCATACTCACCCATATTATTAAATGCCTGTTGTTTTTTAGTGATTAATAGTTGGTCATTAGTAGGATAAGCGGTAATTTGAATTCGGCTGTTAGAGCGCACTCCCGAATTGGTAATATTATTGGACACGGGAAAGTAATTGCCATAACCCACATAGGTGAGTTTACGCGTGTCGTTACTTTGTGGTTTGTATTCCGTAATGCCGTTAGCCCACAAAAATCCAGACACTTGTCTGGCACGGTCTTCAGATAGTTTATGTTCGAATCGCGCAGAACCAAAACCGCTGGTATTGCCCGATATCATAATATTGTTGCAACTATAGCGATTGAGTACAGTAACCGCGCTTTTCAAAATAGCATCAGCTTCGGGTGTGAAGTCAGAGGAATTGGTCTCGAACAGTCTGTCTGATGGGATTTCGATGGTCGCATAATCGCCTAGAGTATAGACTTGGCCGCCGCCTTGGATAATACCTGCTGAGTCAAAACGTAAAGTGGTAGCGTAGTAACCTATACCTGCGCCCGCTAATGCGACCAGAGCAAGCGTAGGCTTGTAGGATACACCAAGCGCCGCCGCTGTGCCGCCGGCCGCAATCGCTCCAACGCCCGCGCCTACAGGGCTGCCGGTCAGGTGATCGCTACCATTAAAAGGATTGTAGCTGCACGCGGTGAGGCTAATCATAAGAAAAGAAACAAGAGTCAGTTTGGATTTGAAAATATACATGCCGTTGCCTGTAAGAAAATTCCTTCCGCGATTATACCCCGCCATCTTATCAATGTGCCATCCTGTTTTGCCTGGATGGGTCGGTTATTTTATTTTATATGTGTAAACAGGATGTTACGTTAAGAGCAAAAAAAAAATACTCGACTATACTTAAGGATATACCTTTCCTATCCCAAGAGGTCGTTATGCCTAAGGATGTAAAAGTAATAGAAACCCTTGATATCCCTTTAAAAGTTGATCTAAAGGATTTACATGATCCCGAACGAGGTCGGCTGCTATCTCAAGAAGAGGCGCAACATTTTGAAGATGTGTTGAAGGAATTTCCTCCTGGGCGGTATTCAAAGGACATCTATACCGAAATTGAAAAACTGAAGCAAAGTGGAATAGCTATAAATGCCACATGGCCGAAAGGAGTTCCTGCTCCGTATGGCATCCATAAAGAAAAAGGTGAAAAACCAGGTGATGAGGGCAGAATATTTGCTGTTTATCTAGGAAAAAAACACGGTAAAGAATTGGGCGCAGGTGCTTTTGGCAAAGTAAAGTTAGCACAAGATATTAAAACGGGCGAGTGGAGTGCGCTTAAGGTTCAAGTACATAAAGAAGAAGGTTACAAAGAGATGTTTCAAGATGAGTACGATACACTTGAAGCGGTGCAGGCCAGTCGGGGTGGGGTTGCGGTAAGAAAGAATAAATCTTACTTCACTATGGATTATTTCAAAGGAATGGAACTGTATAAATTTCTATGCACAAGACCAAAGCTATCTGCTATACAATGGCTTGATATTGGTTTGCAAGCAGCGGAGAGTGTAGAAAGAATACATCAACAAAACTATATTCATCGAGATATTAAACCACAGAATATCGTCTATGATCCTGTGACTGGCAAGGTGCAAGTTATTGATTTAGGAATAGCTGTTTATGTCGAAAAAGGAGGTAAGGTATGCAGAGGTCCAGCGGGTACGGATACTTATTGGGCTCCGGAACTTTGGGAAGCAAAGTATGACCAAACGAACTTGGACTACACCACAAAAATAGATATATTCGCCTTAGGAAGATCTTTGCAACAAATATATGGTTTCGCCTTTCTGGTTGAAGAGAGTCTCTCTGAGTTTGCAACATCATCGCCATTAGTTGTCAATGAAGAATTAAAAACACTTCTAAAAAAGATGACAGCGGAAAACCCTAAAGACCGTCCTGACCTTGATGATGTCATCATCCAGTTACAAAAATTTCGTCAAAAATTATTACCTGTTTTCCCTATTACCACAGGTGTTGTTCAGATATCCGATTACCTGAACGCGAAAAATAAAAAAGCTTTTATTGCTGCGCTAAAATCAGTGGATTCTATTATTTTGGCAGATAGTGATGAAAATGGGAAAAATGCTGTTCATTACACGGAAATGAGAAGAATTTTTGAAAAAGAGGGGATTAGAGTTCGTAAAGAGGTGCTGATTTCTCCTGATCCTGATGCGCTTGTGGCGCAAGCATCGGTTTTATTAAGTTTACAGCAGGATCCAGGAAAAGCCGTCATTTCTCATGTCTGTTATTTCCATTCTGCCAAGTCACCTGGGCCCGCCCAAGAAACAGGAGCTCAAAGCATCGCTGTGACTTCTAGATTTAAAAATTATCGAAATGAGGTAGATGCAAACAGTGTCCGTATTCCTGAAGCTCAAATTGAGAAAGTAGTTGCAGCTCTGGATGATCAGATTAAACGATGTAGACAGGAAAAGAGCTTTGATAATCCCGAACTTGTTTTGTTAGAAGCCGCTGTTAAGAGCTTTAATAATAATAAAGGTAAAGGACATCTCACTTTTTCTCAACTGCATCAACAATTAAATACGTTAGAAAAAAAAATTCTGGAAGTGAAAAAACCATCCGCTGCTTCTCTATTTATCAAACCTAGAACTGCTCGGGTGGTGCATGCTCTCGCAGCAAAGACTGTCTATGCAAAAAAGCAATCCACTAAAATGATAAAAGAAGTGAAGATTGAGGCATCATCAGCCTCTAAACAGTCACCTGCAATCATAAAAGAAAACAAAGAAAACAGTGTGAGATCATCGTCCGCACCCTCTGTGCATCGATGAGTTTGAAAATGTTTTCTTTATTTTATGATGTAGTTCAAAAATAAATCGATTAAATAGTGCTATCCTAAATTTTTCACATATAATACCCTGAGTATTAAGATAAGGATGTTGCCTGTAACGCAGGTTCTCCTTACTTTCTCAATGGAAATTAGCACCCCAGATGATTTTTGCTGGCACTGAATGGAGTTAAACAGAATGGATCATTCGCTCGCTGCACGTCCTTATACTGCATGGCAACTTATTAAAGTCTACTGGCAATCAAGCCAGCGTTCATTTGCTTATTCCATGTTAGCCGTTGTCTTGGTTATGTCAATTTTTCTGGTTGGGATGGATGTGGTGTTTACGACGTGGTATAACTATTTCTATGATGCCTTGCAAGACTATAATCGTAACTCTGCATTTGACTTGTTAGTGATATTTGTATTCTTGGCTGCCGTGAATATTGTGGTTTCTGTTTATCGTTATTATATACAACAATATTTGGCGCTGCGCTGGCGTCGATGGCTAACGGAACAGTTCTTGGATCGTTGGCTTGCAAAACGCAGTTATTATTATTTGGAAAATTTTGATGATCACACGGACAACCCCGATCAGCGTATTCAAGAAGATGTAGGCAGTCTGGTATTGGCAACACTGAGTTTAGCGATTGGCATGATAAGTGCAGTGACCACTATTTTTGCCTTTATTTTTGTGCTTTGGAAGTTGTCAGGCTATTTAAATGTGCCCTTAGGCAAGTATGGTACATTGCATATTCCAGGTTATCTTGTTTGGGTTGGCGTGCTCTATTCTATGGTTGGTACTCTGTTCACGTTTAAAATAGGGTATCCATTAGTTTCTTTGAATTTCGAACAGCAACGCCGAGAAGCAAATTTCCGTTTTGCAGCCATTGATGTGCGTTCTCATGCAGAGCATATTGCGCTTTATCGTGGTGAGGATAATCAAAAAACTATTCTTCAAAAAATATTTTCGGGGGTGTTGGAGAATTGGTATGCAATAATTTTGCGACAAAAATTATTATTATGGTTTACGGCAGGTTACAACCAAGTGTCAGTTATTTTGCCTTTGGTTGTGGCACTGCCAAATTATTTTAATAAAGTATTCAAGTTGGGTGGATTAATGCAGGCATTGTCTGCTTTTTCACGTATTCAAGATGCATTTTCATTTATTGTGAATTCATATACTTCTATTGCTGAATGGCAAGCAGTCATTCGTCGATTACTCACTTTTTTGAATCATATGGATGAAGTAGAGCAAGAAGCTATAAAGCATAATAAATTTATTTTCTCAGAAAACACAGAAGATAAGATTATTGCTAAAAATTTAATAATCAAAACGCCGCGTGGTGAGACATTATTAGAGAACGTGAATCAAGAGCTTGTACACGGTCAGAATTATGTGGTGAAAGGCCATTCGGGTCTTGGCAAAAGTACGTTTGTGCGGACTCTCGCAGGGATCTGGCCTTTTGGATCTGGTGAAATATCGTTGCCAGATAATAAGAAAACCATTATGTTTTTGCCGCAAACAACGTATATGCCATTAGGCTCATTGCGTGAAGCGATTTTATTTCCCGACAAAATACACGATGCGCCGGATGCGCTTTTGATTCAGTTATTGCAGGAATGTGATTTGTCGCAGCTTTCGGGTCGGCTGCATGAAATCACCAGTTGGACAGAACATTTGTCGCCGGGCGAATTACAGCGAATTGCTTTTATTCGTGTGCTAATCCATAAACCGTTTTGGGTCTTTTTGGATGAGAGTACGTCGGCGCTTGATTTGCCCCATGAGAAGCAAGTCTATGCACTATTGAGAGACAAGCTGCCGGATTGTTCAGTGGTGAGCGTGGGGCATCATCCTAGTATTGATGGTTATCATGATGAGGAAATTAATTTAGAGGTGTATGGGGTTTAAGTAACTATTAAGCGATTTCCACTGTCCTAATCGTGAACGTGCCCGTGCCTCAATACTCGTCATTGCGAGCGCGAGCGAAGCAACCCAGTCTTTCAACGTTGCTTTTGAGTCTCAAATGGTACTAATCAGCTTTGAAAAGACTGGGTTGCTTCGCTCGCGCTCGCAATGACGAGTATTGAGGCGTGGGCGTGGACGCGGGCACGGGCACGTTCACGAGTAGAGCAGTGAAGTTTGCCGAATAGTTGCTAATTCCCCTTAACTTTTTGATTAATTTAATGAATAATCAGCCGCTAGCTACATCTGAAGACGAGTGACCTACTGACCAACAGGTTAATATAGTTAAATAACGTACACTTTTACCCGTTGATTTATGCTATAATAGCGGCCTTCTGATAAGGCTATATACATAACAAGTCGAGGTGAATTATGCACGGACTCTTACAGTTACCATGGTGGGGCTATATTGCTATAACCCTTGTCTTAACCCAGATTACAATTTTAAGTGTGACGATTTATTTACATCGTTGCATGGCGCATCGTGCGCTGGATGTGCATCCTATTGTGAGCCATTTTTTCCGCTTCTGGCTTTGGATGACAACGGGTATGCGTACGAAGGATTGGACCTCTATTCATCGTAAACATCACGCGAAAGTAGAAACGTCAGAAGATCCACATAGCCCGCAGAAGAAAGGTATTTTAACAGTGCTGTTGCAAGGCGCTGAGCTTTATCGCAAAGAAAGACAAAATAAGGAAACCGTAGAACGCTATGGTGAAGGCACGCCAGATGATTGGTTGGAGCGAAATGTGTATAGCGCTCATAGTACATGGGGTATTTATTCCATGTTGGTTATTGATTTTGTGTTGTTTGGCTCGATTGGATTGACCATTTGGGCTATTCAGATGGCATGGATTCCTTTCTTTGCTGCGGGGATTATTAATGGTGTAGGCCATTATGTGGGTTACCGCAACTTTGAATGTCCTGATGCGTCGCGTAATGTGTTGCCATGGGCATTATTTATTGGTGGTGAAGAGCTGCATAACAATCATCATACCTATGGAACGTCGGCTAAGTTTTCTGTGAAATGGTGGGAATTTGACATAGGTTGGATGGTCATCCGCATGCTGCAGCTTTGTGGGCTTGCTAAACCAAAGCGTATACCGCCTAAGGTGCGATTGGCGCATGGTAAGAAGTCTGCTGATATAGATACCGTGAAAGCTATTTTGACTAACCGGTTTCAAGTGTTGGCACGTTATAGCCGAGAGGTGATTTCTCCGGTGTTTAGCGAAGAGAGTCAGCGCGCAAAGGGTAACGGACGTTCTATGTTGAGACGTATCAAAGCAATATTAGTCCGCGAACCTTCTTTGGTTGATGCTGAAAGCCAGCAGCAATTAACGAGTGTGCTGGAGCATTACAAGTCGTTAAGTGTGGTATATCAGTTCCGTTTGAAGTTACAGAACTTATGGGCTAAGAGTACGGCTTCGCAGGCTGAATTGTTGGAATCATTGCAAGAATGGTGCCGACAAGCTGAGGGGACGGGTATCAAGGCGTTGCGTGAGTTTGTGGCGAAGTTGAAGGCGTATGTGCCGCAGAAGGTTTGAGTAAAAAAATCGTAACTGTTTCTTTACGATAAGTAATGGCTCATCTCACCGTCGTCATTGCGAGCGAAGCGAAGCAATCTATCTCGAAAGCAAAACTTAGTACCTAAGATCAGCTTTCTGAAGCTTTGCTTTCGAGATAGATTGCTTCGCTTCGCTCGCAATGACGACTGTGGGGTAGCTGTTTCTTCCCTGCTAAACGAAAAAAAACCCGCCATCAGCGGGTTTTTAGTAACTAACGAGCAAGAAAAACGTTAAATCTTTCCTTCCTCAAACAACACATGCATCCCCGACTTCCCGGTTTCAGCATTAAAAGCACGCTTATCAAAATGCTTTTGCTTACGCTTTTCAGTAGATATGCGCTTGTTTTTGGTTGTGGTACGGAAAGTACCCGTTTTTTTGCCGGCCTGTGTTAAGCCTGTAGAAACCATCTTAATTTTATCGCGCATAATTTAAGCCCTTTCTTCTTCTTGACGCTCTTTAATGTCTTTTAACACCTGTTCGATGCCGTATTTATCAATAATACGCATACCCTTGGTGCTAACGCGTAATTTTACAAAGCGTTTTTCGCCTTCTAACCAAAAGCGATGTTGCTGGAGGTTTGGGCAGAAACGGCGCTTGGTTTTATTGTTTGCATGGGATACGTTATTTCCCACCATTGGGCGCTTTCCCGTGACTTGACACACTCTTGACATAAATTCTCTCCAAATAACATCAGCTTAATCTAAGCCTTTTCGCTGCGGATTGGTTGAAAAAATTGCAGCACTACTCTTAAATAGCAAAAGGCAGGTCGCGATTTATACCAGAAAGAAGTGCTCAAAGCAACCCTGCTTCAGCAAAAGATAACGTTTGGTTGTGGCCGATGACGATATGGTCAATCACTTGAATGCTTACTAGAGCCAGCGCTTTTTGTAATAAGTGTGTAATCTCTTGATCAGCCTCGCTGGGGGTGGGGCTGCCGGATGGGTGATTATGAGCCAGGATGACTTTGGCGGCATTATGCTTTAGCCCGCGTTTAACTAGCTCTCGGGGGTAGACATTAGATTCATTGATGGTGCCGTGGAAGAGCTCTTCGTAACAGATAATACGGTTTAGCGTGTCTAGGAAAAGGCAGGCGAAGACTTCGTGCGGGTAGTCTTTTAGGCGATTAGCAAGGAAGCGTTTGGTAAGATGGCTATTGGTTAAAGGCTCGCCTGCAGGGAGGTCCTCTTCTAAATAACGACGACCTAATTCGATAGCGGCTTTTAGCATGGCATACTTGGCTTTGCCAAATCCCTTTTTTTGGAAAAGTAAGGTGGGGTCAGCATCTGCTATTTTTTTTAAGCCACCATGCTCTGTGAGTAATTCACGGGCGATATCCACCGCTGTTTTACCGCGCGATCCTGTGCAAAAAAAGATCGCCAGTAATTCTGCATCCGAGAGGTTTTTCACCCCGTGAAGTAGTAGTTTCTCTCTGGGTCGTTCAGCGAGAGGCCAATTAGCAATTGTCATAGTAAATTTCCTTCATTATGATGGGTGACTTAATGTTCTGCCCCAAGGTGTATTGAATGGAACAGTGTTTATTAAACAAACAAATTATACTCGGTGTAACCGGCGGCATTGCCGCGTATAAAAGTGCTGATTTAGTGAGACGACTGCGTGATGCAGGCGCAGTTGTGCGAGTCGTGATGACTGAGAATGCGAAACAATTTATAACACCTTTGACGATGCAGGCGGTTTCTGGCAATCCCGTTCACGATGATCTGTTTGATTTACAAGCAGAAGCGGCGATGGGGCATATTGAATTAGGAAAATGGGCGGATGTGATTTTGATTGCGCCGGCAAGTGCCGATTGTATGGCGAGGTTATTGAGGGGTGAGGCAAACGATCTTTTGACGACGCTTTGTTTAGTGACTAGTGCGCCTATTGCATTAGCGCCTGCCATGAATCAAGGCATGTGGAAGAATACGGCGACGCAAGAAAATGCGCAAGCATTACGAGCGAAGGGGATACATATTTTCGGCCCAGGAGAGGGGAGCCAAGCGTGTGGTGATACAGGGTATGGTCGAATGTTAGAGCCCGTTGAATTAGTGGATGCAGTGGCTGCGTTATTTCAGACGGGGAGTTTGAGCGGGAAACGCGTCATTATTACAGCAGGACCTACGCATGAAGCGATTGATCCAGTGCGATTTATAACGAATGCAAGTTCAGGAAAAATGGGGTATGCGATCGCGGAGGCTGCGATTGCAGCGGGTGCGCATGTGACATTGATTAGTGGTCCTGTGAGTATTGCAACGCCCTCGCACGTTATAAAAATGGCTGTGACGACGGCGCAAGACATGTTTGATGCTGTGATGTCGCGTATTGCAGAGTGCGATATTTTTTTTAGCGTGGCGGCGGTGGGTGATTATCGTTGTAGGACTGTTGCGACACAAAAAATTGCGAAGACGGCGGCGAGCGTGACGTTGGAGTTGGAGCGTAATCCGGATATTGTGGCGGGGGTGGGGGCGCTTGTTAAAAGACCTTTTATTGTGGGGTTTGCGGCGGAAACAGAGAATGTTTTGGTGAATGCCCGAAAGAAACTGATGAATAAGAAGTTGGATATGATAGTGGCGAATGAGGTTGCTGTTGGGATGGGTGGAGACGATAATGCTGTGACGGTTTTATGGGGTGAGCAGCAGGTTGAGTTTGCGAAAATGGCGAAGCAAAAATTAGCGAGAAAGTTGATTGAGTTAGTGGGCGACGCTATTGCTTAGGACACCTCTCCCCTTGTGGGAGAGGTGTCCTAAGCAGGGGCAGAATTTTAAAATTAAATCATCATCAAGGAGCAAAGCATGCAGCAAGAAGAAAATATGAGAGTAGTAGCATCTTATACGGATAGTCAGTTCACTCTGCCTATCCAAGTAAAAATTTTAGATCCTCGTATCGGCACAGAATTTCCTCTGCCCCGTTACGAAACGCCCGATGCAGCCGGATTGGATTTACGTGCTTGTTTAAATGAAAAACTGATCCTGCAACCCGGAGAGACTCATTTGATTCCAACCGGTATTTCTATTTACATTGGTGACCCAACACTTGCCGCCGTGATTCTGCCCCGTTCTGGTCTAGGACATAAGCACGGTATCGTCTTAGGCAACTTGGTTGGCTTAATCGACGCAGACTATCAAGGCCCGCTGATGATTTCGTGCTGGAATCGTGGTCAAAATATGTATACTATAGAGCCCGGTGATCGAATTGCGCAATTAGTCTTTTTGCCTATTGCACGGGTTAACTTTGAAGTCGTCAGTGAGTTCGATGAAACTTCACGTGGCGCCGGTGGTTTTGGCTCATCAGGAAAAATATAAATAATGACAATTTTACGCGCTCCTATTTCAGTGAATCCTTCTATATTTCGTGCCTATGATATCCGCGGTATTGTAGGCAAGACATTGACCGAAGAAGTAGTCTATGCGATCGGTCGCGTACTGGGTTCGTTGGCGTTAGAGAGCGGGGATCGTTGCATGGCAGTCGGCCGTGATGGTCGTTTATCAGGGCCGCAATTAGTCAGCGCGTTATGCAATGGCATATTAGAAAGTGGTTGTGATGTCGTTGATATTGGGATGTTACCCACACCGTTATTATATTATTCCACGTATGTACTTGATACGCATTCAGGCGTGATGTTAACAGGTAGTCATAATCCGCCAGATTATAATGGCTTGAAAATGATGATCAACGGCAAAACACTCGCTGAAAGTGACATCACTGCTATTTATCAGCGCATTATTGAAAGTAATTATCTTTCAGGTGACGGTCAGTTTAGTTCATTGGAAATGATTGAGCGATATACCACACATGTAGCGCGTAATCTTCAATTAACGCGTCCACTTAAAGTGGTCGTTGATTGTGGGAGTGGCGTGGCTGGCAGTGTTGCACCGGAATTATTTCGACGTTTAGGTTGTGAAGTCATTGAGTTGTTTTGCGAGGTGGACGGGCATTTCCCTCATCATCATCCAGATCCAAGTCAAACTGAAAACCTGCAAGATTTAATCCATAAAGTGAAAGAAACCGAGGCAGATATTGGTTTGGCATTTGATGGAGATGGCGATCGATTGGGGGTGGTCACTAATCGTGGCGATGTGATTTGGCCTGATCGCTTATTGATGTTATATGCCATTGATGTGTTAGCCAATCATCCAGGCGCAAAAATTATTTACGATGTGAAATGTACCCAGCATTTAGAAAAATTAATTCGTGATCATGGCGGCGAACCCATCATGTGGAAAACGGGGCATTCACTGATTAAAGCTAAATTAGCAGAAACCCAAGCGGCACTAGCAGGTGAGATGAGCGGTCATATCTTTTTTAAAGATGAGTGGTATGGGTTTGATGATGCTATTTATGCAGGTGCGCGGTTATTGAAAATTTTGGCTGCAGCGAAAGAAGACAGCGGCACATTATTCGATGCAATTCCTAATAGTGTGAATACCCCAGAATTAAAAATTGAGATTGATGAAGATGAGAAATTTGAGTTAATGGCTTCGTTAGTTAAAGAGGCGAATTTTACCGGAGCAGAACACGTAACGATTGATGGGTTGCGTGTGAATTTTCAAGATGGATGGGGTTTGGTGCGATTATCAAATACAACACCGTGTTTGGTTTTACGTTTTGAAGCGAAAAGCGAAGAAGTTTTGAAGCATATCCAACAGTTATTTAGGGACTTTTTGTTGAATGTTAAGCCTGAGCTAGTGTTGCCTTTTTAGGGAAAATCATGTCTGCAGAGTACGATATCATTATCGTGGGTAGCGGAATTGTGGGTGCCGCGACCGCATTGGCGTTGGCACGTGAGACATCGTTAAAAATTGCAGTGATTGAAGCTAAGCTTCCTCGTTATAATCTAGATACAACACAATACGATCATCGTGTAAGCGCTATTTCGCTTGCCTCCAAAGCTATTTTGCAAAATCTTAATTGCTGGGAATCGATCAAGGCGAAGCGGTTAAGCGCTTATACCCAAATGCATGTATGGGATGCTAAAGGATCAGGTGAAATTCATTTTGATAGCCAGTCGTTGGGAGAGTCGGTGCTGGGTTATATTGTTGAAGACAGTGTAATTCGAAATAGCTTGCATGAGCAATTTGAGTTTTATCCAACAATTAATTTTCTTTGTCCTGTTGCTTTAGTGAGTATGGAAGAAAAAACAAATCATATTGAGTTGATGACGCAGGATCAAAAAATTCTTACCACAAAGCTTTTGATTGGTGCTGATGGCGCTGAATCTTGGGTGCGTGCAAATGCAAAAATCGATTTAAAAAATGAAGATTATGCGCACACCGCGATTGTTGCATCAGTAACAACGACATTGCCACATCAATCAACGGCATGGCAGCGGTTTTTGCCGACGGGGCCGTTAGCGTTTTTGCCTTTTCATGATCCATATCATTGTTCTATTGTATGGTCTGCGGAGCATGCATATGCAAAGGATTTGCTGGCATTAGATGATGTTTCTTTTTGTAAGCGAGTGGGTGATGAGTTTGCTCATAAACTGGGAGAGATTGCTGGGATTTCATTGAGGCATTCTTTTCCGCTGCGTATGCGACACGTTAAACAGTATGTGCATTCGCGTTTGGCTTTGATTGGTGATGCGGCACATACTGTGCATCCTCTCGCAGGCCAAGGTGTGAATTTAGGATTGCTGGATGCGGCGGCGCTTGCAGAAGTGATTGTTGATGCGGTTAAGAAAAATCGAGATTTTAGTAGTTTAATGACGTTGCGTCGGTATGAGCGTTGGCGTAAAGGAGATGTCGTGGCTATGTTGACTTTGGTTTCTGGGTTGAAGCGGTTGTTTGGTAGTGAGCATGAATCAGTGAAGAAAGCGCGCACGTTGGGGTTGGCTTTTGTGAATGATTTTCCGGTTGTGAAGAATTTATTGGTGAGTTATGCGTTGGGTAAGCGCGGAGATTTGCCGCAGTTGGTTGGATTGAAATAAAAGAGTTGTCTTTATCTACAAGCAATAGCTACATCGTATTACAGCAACCATGAGTAGCAGGTGTAATCGCAGGATCTGAGAGTCGGGTCATATCGTCTATTATTTCTTGCAGTGATACATGGGTTATTTGTAATTTCCCAATGCCTGCTAAAATATCAACTGTGGGTTTATTAGGGGGGAAATAAAAGAAATTGATGAGTCGTAAAAAAACATCTTTTATGTATCGCTGCTCTCCCTCTTTTAAGTGTGATATATCAATTAAGATTTTTATATTTTCATTATGGTCGTCGGAAATGCTTTCTTTAGTGTTTTCTGAATAAATGTACGGGGTTATTACTTGAAGCATATCCGGCAATGTCATTTGGCTTGGTCGTAGTGCTTCTCTAGATAAAAATAATTGTTTGCGCATGCCTTTTTCGCCTGAGAAAAGGGCATGCGGTGCCGTTGATTTTTTTTCTTCGATAGAAGTTTTCCACCAGATTGATTTTATTGTTTCTCTATTGCTTATTTTGTCGTCTTCTATATGGGCTATTCCAGGATCATCTGTTTTTATAAGGGCTATTTCAGGATCATATACTTTTATTTCCTTTAGAGCTGCGCGGTTTTGTAGGTTCTGTTTAATAAGATCAACATAAAGCTGATAGTTTTCTCTCGTTTTAATAGGTTTTTCAGGAATAAGAAACGATAACAATAAACTAATCGCAAACGGATATTTTTTAATGTCGCCAGTCGTTTTCAAATAATCGAAACTGAAGAGGCAAATAACAGTATCAAAAAATAAATTCCATTCATGCGAAATTTTTTTTCTGAAGTTGCGATCACATGCAATGTAGAGTTCGCGAGATTTTCTGATGGGGCCAATATCGTATAAATATTCGTTTTGATATAGAATTGAGAGTAATATTTTGTTGGATTTTGTGGTTAATAGCGTTGATGGGTCAAGAAAATAAAATTCCTGCAGTTTGCAACTGTTAGGATCTGCTAAAAGTGGAGCTAGTTTTTTAAGCTTTATATGATCAATGAAGTTTAAGTATAATTTTTTTAAATGTGGATTGTTCGTTATTAATGTAGTGATTAAACTTAAAGAGGGATCTATAGATTTGAAATCTTGGATGCCAAGATTTAATCGTTTAATATTTAAATTATGGCTTACAATAGCGAAAACTAAAAACGTTAAAGCTGCTTTTGTCAGGTGGGTGTTACTTAAATTTAAATCGGTTACATTTTTTAGTTTAGGTAGTGTGCTTGCAATGTCTTCAATGCCTGTTTCTTCTAGGTTGTTGCAGCTCAAGGAAAAATTTTCAAGAGCAGGATTGTTAAGTGCCATTGAGCAAACTTGTTTAGCCGCAGCTTTGATGTTGCATGAGATAAATTTGAGAGTTATTAAAGAAGTCACATTTTTCATACCGGACGCGATTTCTGTAATGCCGTTATCTCCAAGGTTTATAAAGCCAAGAATTAAACTTTGAAGTCTTCTTTGTGCGCCTAACCCTTTGGCGAAACTACTCAGAGATGTTATTTTTGAGTCTGGATATTGAGGGAAATCGGCGCTTTGAATTGAGATTTCTCGCAAACAATCTTTTTTTGTAACATTTCTCCTAGATGATTTAGAAAAATGGGTGTGCCACGCCAAATTTGAAGATGAAAATTTTCAATTTTTGCTGACCCGGTTAAGTATCTCAAAAACTTAAATATGGTTTCTTCTTCGATGTCAGATCTTGAAAAATTGATAATGAGAGTTTTTAGCGCAGGATGATTTTTTAGAGAATCGCTAATGACTACAGCGCTCGCGCGGAGATTCTCGGGTGTCTCCTCAGCAGCAGTGTAGTTAATCCGAATGCATTTTAGAGAAATATTTTTTTGTAGTGCATCTGTTAACTGCATTAGCTCTTCATGGGTTGTGTTGGAAAAAACGCCGTCAACGATGTTGTTGAGCATGGGCTCTGTAGTAAATGGCTGGATTTCTAGATCTACGAGGTGAGGGTTCGTGCGCAGTTCGTTTATGATTTCCTTAAAAGTGAAGCGACGAAGCTTTCTTTGTTGCATGAGGACTCTTTTTAAATGTAAATAATACAATTATGGCAGCATATACATACATTGCGGAGTGGTCAAGTTTCTTTGATGGGTGTGAAAATCAAGGTTTCAATGTCACGTGCACTTCTTTAGGACGCATTTCATTCCGCCTAATATCTGTTATTTTGTCGGCAACTAGGGCAGCAAGATCTGTGCTGCAAAAAATATATTTTTTAATTATATCTTCAATGTAAGCATATGCTTCGGTAGGCGAGTTCTGTTTGAACCAGTCCAATCCAATCATAAGTTGTTCATGGGGTAGCCCTGCTATTCTTCGAAAGGCAGTTTCTTTTGCTAAAAAACGATCTGCTATGGTTTCATAATCTTGTACATTTAGTTCGCGAATGTGTGCATCAACAGGATTGATAGCTAATCGCATGGCAAGCTCTTCTTTTGTATCGGCATGTTGGCAGGCATCAATAAATTGATTCATTTGATTACGCTCAAAGACGGAGCCAAAATCAAACATGCCGGGACATGCGACTTGTCTGAGATTAATGGGATCTAGAATGAGTTTCATAAATATATTTTTAGGGCTGTTTTCTGAGTCATCGGGTGCTAGCAAATAACCGAGCGCTACTTTGAAAGCTATTCGTCCCTTCACTCGAATAGGTTCTTTTCCATCAGGGAGTAAAAGAAATGTTTTGCCATCAATAACTTTAATGGCGGATTCTCCATAGAGAATGGATCGTTCTGTATAGCCTAATTGTGTAGCTAGTTGATTCAGTGTGCCAAAATGTTTTATTTCGGAAGAGGCGAGCCCCCATTTGTCTTTAAATTTAACGGGGAATACTTCGGGGATCAGTTCTGGGCCAAAGAGCTGATACATTATCCAAGTTGCAAATGTTTCTTGATGTGTAACAAATTGTGCTTCATCTGGTGTGCGTATGCCCAGCTTGCTTTCGCTTAAGTCCTTAATGTAATAAATTTTTCCAGAAGATGATTTTGCTCTGTACACTGCGTGGCTGCACCCTTCTGTGACTTGGCCATAAGGATTGCTTGGCGAAAGAGGTTTGGCATTAAATGTAAAATTTTTTACTTCAGCAGGACGGGTTGGGAGTAGCGGGGGAGTGTAATAGGGAAATTTTTGATACGTTTGGAGATAGTGAATTTTATCTTTGTCTACGTAAGAGTAGGGTGTTGATTGTGTTGATGCGGGTGAGAACAAAGTTGAAAAGTGTCGGGTGATTTTTGCATTGAAGGATCGCATTAATTTTTTTGCCTGTTTTGTGTGAAGCAAGTGCGGGTGATTTTTTCATTATAGATCTGGGGTGTCAAGGTAAGTATGACATTTGACAGCGGCCTAATCGTGCCCGTGCCCGCATCTCAATCCTCGTCCTTGCGAGCGTAAGCGAAGCAACCCAGTCTTTTTAAAGCTGATTAGTACCACTGAGGCTTAAAAGCAGCGTTGAAAGACTGGGTTGCTTCGCTTACGCTCGCAAGGACGAGGATTGAGATGCGGGCACAGGCACGACTAGAATAGTGAATATGTTGGAGCCTCGCATAGTAGATACCATTATTTTTTATCGGTATACTTCTCAACCTGATATGAAGAAAAGGAAGTATTCAGTCTATGGGGAAAAAAACAGCATTATACGCATCTCATTTGGCTGCGAATGCAAAGATAGTTGATTTTGCCGGCTGGGAGATGCCCTTACATTATGGCTCCCAAGTGCAGGAGCATCATCAAGTTCGCCAAGACGCCGGCGTTTTTGATGTGTCGCATATGACCATTGTAGACATGACTGGTCAAACAGTCCCAGCCTTTTTGCGTCAGGTGCTTGCGAATAACATAGATGTTCTAACGCCTGGTAAGGCGCTTTATACGTGCATGTTAAACGAGCAGGGTGGTGTGATTGATGATTTAATTGTTTATAAGATGGATGATAATTTTTATCGTTTGGTAGTTAATTCTGCGACACGCGATAAAGATTTAGCCTGGCTTAATGCGCATGCAAAAGAAGATTCATTGAAGCTGGCTGAACGTACAGATCTTGCTATGTTAGCGATTCAAGGTCCAAAAGTCCGCCACAAGCTCGCTACTCTTTTTGATCCCACACCGCTTCAAGCTATTCTTGATTTAAAATCCTTTCATGCAGTCACGTTAGGTTCATTGTTTATTGCACGCACTGGTTATACAGGTGAAGATGGTTTTGAAATCATTTTACCTATTGCTGAAGCACCTGCATTATGGGAAAAATTAGTCGCTGCTAATATACAGCCTTGTGGATTGGGCGCGCGTGATACATTGCGATTAGAGGCTGGTTTGAATTTATATGGCGCGGATATGGATGAAGCAGTCACCCCATTAGAATCGAACTTAGGCTGGACGGTGGCGTGGGAACCTAAAGAGCGTGCATTTATTGGACGTGAAGCATTGGAAAAACAGCAGCAAGCAGGTTTGAAACGCCGTTTAGTGGGCTTGGTCTTGCTTGAACAAGGCGTGTTGCGCAATCATCAAAAAGTGATCATAGAAGGGATGAGCGCAGGTGAAATTACCAGTGGCAGTTTTTCGCCTACGCTCAATAAAGGTATTGCATTGGCGCGCGTGCCAGTCACAATAGGAGCACAATGTTTGGTTGAAATCCGTGGGAAGCAATATCCTGCACAAGTGATTAAACCACCCTTTGTTCGACAAGGTAAAAATAACACGGTAGCCATAGCTTAGGAGTGGGAAAATGAATAGTGTGCCAAAAAAATTACAGTACTCAAAAACACATGAATGGGTGCGCAAAGATGATGACATACTCACAGTAGGGATTACCGATCATGCACAAACCATGTTAGGTGATCTAGTGTATGTGGAGCTACCTGAGCCTGAAAGTAGTCTTGAGTCAGGGCAAGAGTGTGCAGTGGTTGAATCCGTAAAAGCGGCTGCTGATATTTATTCGCCTGTATCGGGCGAAGTGATTGAAATTAATGAGGCGTTGTTTGAAACACCACAATTGATTAATGATGATCCTTACGGAAAAGGATGGTTATTCCGGGTTCGTCCTTATGAAAATGATTCGCCGCACTTATTAAATTCAGAGCAATATTCAAAACAAGTTGCATCAGAGGCGCATTAATTTATTTAAAGTAAAGCGAGAAATGCCATGCCATTTATTCCGCATTCTGTAAATGATATCAAACAAATGTTAGCAACGATTGATGTTGCTAACATCGAGCAATTATTTGATGAAATTCCAGTTCATTTACGCGTTAAGAATTTACCGGCTATTCCAGAGAGTTTAACTGAAATGGAATTGGGTCGACTTATGCGCGCACGCGCGCACCTTGACAGTGAGTTGCTTTGTTTTATTGGCGCAGGTGCTTATGAGCATCATATTCCTGCAGCCGTATGGAGCATTACAAGTCGTGGTGAATTTATGACGGCTTATACACCGTATCAGGCGGAAGCAAGTCAAGGTACATTGCAATTGCTTTATGAATATCAAACGATGATGGCAAGTTTGATGGCTTTAGATATATCCAATGCATCGATGTATGATGGTGCAACTGCCTTAGCAGAAGCGATATTAATGGCAGTACGCCTTAATCGTAAAAATAAATCAAACCGCATTTTGCTGCCGCGGGCAGTGCATCCTTTTTATCAAGATGTTGTTAGAACCATTGTTAGTCAGCAAGGTATTGAAATTATTGAAGTCCCCTATGACAAGACAACAGGTTGTGTTTCACTTGAGACTCTTGACGAAATGACTAAAGAAGACATCACCGCATTAGTCATTCCGCAACCGAATTTTTTTGGCGTATTGGAAGAAGTAGATGCGTTGACTGATTGGGCGCATTCAAAGCATGCGCTAGCGATTGCTGTCGTAAATCCACTTGCGATGGCTTTATTAAAAGCACCCGGGCAATGGGGAAAATCCGGTGCGGATATTGCTTGTGGTGAAGGTCAACCCTTGGGTGTGCCGCTGGCGTCGGGAGGACCATATTATGGGTTCTTGTGTTGCAAAAAAGAGTTAGTCAGACAATTGCCAGGACGTGTAGTTGGGCGCACTGTTGATTCAGAAGGTAAACAAGGATTTGTATTAACGATGCAAGCACGTGAACAACATATTCGTCGTGCAAAAGCAACATCGAATATCTGTACTAATCAGGGTTTGCTTGTAACAGCCAGTACGATTTATATGAGTTTAATGGGGCCCAAAGGTTTGCGTCAGGTTGCTTTAGTGAGTCATCAAAATGCGCAGCTCTTACAGGAAAAGTTGGCGACTATTTCTGGAATTGAATTTGTTTTTCAGATGCCCAATTTTCACGAATGGGTTATAAGGTTGCCTAAATCTGTGGACGTCGTATTGCGTGAACTAGCAAAATTGAAAGTGCAAGCGGGCTTTAGCTTACGCCAAGTATATCCTGAATTAGGGGAATGTTTATTAGTCTGTGCGACAGAAACAAAAACGGCTGAAGATATTGAAAAATTTGTGACATTATTAACTTCCGTTCTTTCTCTCGCGAGTCATTCAAACGATAAAACGGAGAAAAAATCAAATGTCAGAACTTATCTTTGAGTTATCGCATAAAGGCCGCTGTGCAACTTCACAAATTCCGCGTCGTTCCGCTGCTAAGATAACGATTCCTGCGCATTTGTTGCGACAAGATGAGCCCAGGTTGCCTGAGGTATCGGAGCTTCAAGTCGTGCGTCATTTTACAAAATTATCTAGAGCTAATTTTTCTATTGATACACAATTTTATCCTCTTGGTTCTTGCACAATGAAATATAATCCACGGGGCGTGCATCATTTAGCTATGCTTGATGGATTTTTAAATCATCATCCTTTATCACTACCGGTAAATAGCCAAGGTTATCTCGCTTGTGCTTACGAGCTACAAGAAATATTAAAAGCAATGACGGGTATGCAAGGTGTTTCATTAACCCCTATGGCTGGAGCGCAAGGTGAATTTGCGGGTGTAGCTATGATTCGCGCTTACCATCGTGCTCGAAATGATGCAGCGCGTACAGAAATATTAGTGCCCGATGCGGCGCATGGTACAAATCCTGCGACAGCTGCGCAATGCGGCTATACGGTGCGAGAAATTCCAACGGATAAAGATGGCAATGTTGATATTGAAAGCTTACGCGCCGCGGTTGGGCCGCAAACAGCAGGTATCATGCTAACCAATCCATCAACGTTAGGTGTGTTTGAGCAAAAAATCGAAGAAATCGCTACCATTGTTCACACGGCCGGTGGTTTGCTCTATTATGACGGCGCAAATTTAAATGCGATTCTTGGAAAAGTACGTCCAGGTGATATGGGTTTTGATGTGATGCACATTAACTTACATAAAACATTTGCAACACCGCATGGCGGCGGCGGTCCGGGTGGCGGCCCTGTTGCTGTGAGTGAGCGCTTAGTACCTTTTATGCCAATGCCCATTGTAGGGAAGAAAGATGGATTTTATGATTGGCTTACTGAAAAAGAATATCCACAAACGATAGGCCGATTATCTGCTTTTATGGGTAATGCGGGCATTATTTTACGTGCGTATATGTATGCACGCTTGTTAGGTAAAGAAGGCATGGAACGCGTTGCTGAATTTGCTACCTTGAATGCTAATTATTTGTTAGCTAGATTAAAAGCTGCTGGATTCACTCCCGCTTATGCTAATCGTCGCGCAAGCCATGAATTTATAATCACGTTAAAAACAGAAGCCAAAGAACTGCATATTACTGCATTAGATGTTGCAAAACGCTTATTGGATTATGATTTTCATTCCCCGACTATGTATTTTCCGTTGTTAGTGCCGGAATGCTTATTAATAGAGCCTACTGAAACTGAAACGAAAGAAGTGTTAGATGCGTTTGCTGATGCGCTTATTCAGATTTTACATGAAGCTAAAACCCAGCCCGAGTTGGTGCGTACGGCGCCGCATACATTGCCAGTCAAACGTTTAGACGAAGTAAAAGCAGCCAGAGAGTTAGATTTGGTTTATCGTGAAAAATAAGGCAATATACAACCACCGTGATTACGACCTGAGGTATTCGCACGAATTTTGCTTGATTTCACGTCGTCATTGCGAGCGAAGCGAAGCAATCCAGCTCGAAAGCAAAACTTAGTATCTAAGATTAGCGTTCTGAAGCTTTGCTTTCGAGCTGGATTGCTTCGCTTCGCTCG
>DHJK01000188.1:296-30954 GCA_002404295.1 Legionellales bacterium UBA4722 | reverse complement strand
CTTCGCTTCGCTCGCAATGACGCAACGTGGTTCACGGTTCCTCGCAGCTAAAAATCTGCGAGGAATTATAACGCAACCTGTATTACTTTTTGATCCCTAACAACTCAACCTTGAAAATCAATGTCGTATTCGCAGGAATAGAAGGCGGACTACCTTGTTCCCCATAAGCTAAATCAGAAGGAACATACAACATCCACGTTGAACCCACAGGCATCAGCTTAAGCGCTTCAGTCCAGCCTGCAATAACGCCGCCGACAGGAAAGGAAGCTGGCTCATTTCGTTTGTAAGAACTGTCGAATTCTGTACCATTAATTAAAGTACCTGCATAATTGACAGTCACGACATCTGAATCTGTAGGTGTGGGTCCTGTACCTTTTTTCATGATTTTATATTGCAATCCATCAGCCAGTGTCACAACACCCTTATTTTTTTTATTCTGTTTTAAAAAAGCTTCTCCTTCAGCTTTATTTTTATCTACAGGCGCAGTTGTTTGCGTTTGGGTTGTTGTAGTCGTTGTTTGGCTGTCTGCTGCATAAGCGTTAGCGCAAAGTAACCCAAGCCCCATTGTTGCAATCATGACTAATTTCATCGTTTATTCCTTAATTGAAAAATGACCATAATAGCATAATATTGCTATCACTATGGAAGCTCTTATATAACCTCAGTTATGATTAAGCTGTTTAGGATTCATCCAGAATTTATTTCGCCCTATAGAGATGGCTTTTTGGGGTTTATAGTATTACTTTTACACATTTATAACTGAATAGGTTGATATTAATCTAATCTAGCCTCATAATTAGCCAAAATAAACTAATATTAAACATTACGAGGTTTTCTTCATTTATGCCTGCAAAAAAACGTGTTGTTGCGAAAGAAAAAGCTCCAACAAAAAAACAAATAGCACTAGAACAAATGATGTTTTCAGATAATACGCTTGCATTACAGTCAGAGCGAAACATATTGCAAAAAGCTAACTTACATCTTTCGCAGGGTCAGTATCAGATTGTAATTGATATGCTAGAACCATTGGTTAATGTAACGTCTGACTATTTAAGTTTGGGAGTAGTAGAAACACTGGCAAACGCTCATATGGGAAAAGATTGTACGAGTGACGCTTCAAGAAAATTATGTACCCTTACCTATACTATTGCTAAAAGAAAATTAAATTTACAAAACAAGTTAAGTGTACATAATATTGTTTATGCGGAATGCGCAATCAAAACCCTTGTTAACTTGATTTCGGTAGGAAAGGACGCAGCGTTAACGAAGCCTTATATTGCAAAAGCATTAGAGTATATCCAAGATTATCCTGGTGTGTTTTTAGGAGATCAAACTAAAGATAAAATCCAGTATAAATTATATTTGCATGCAGCAATGAAATACGATGATTGTGTAAATCAAAGCACTCATTTTGCTTTAAAAAATGAATATATGATTGCTGCAGAGGAGTGTTATAAAAAAGCTTTATGTTATAAACCGCATGACATAAGTTGTATTTTATATTTGGCAAGATTGGATGTGATAAAGCATCAAAATAGACATGCAGGACTAAAATTTTTATTATCCTATGAAGAATGGTTTCAGGGCGACCAAAATTACCATTATGCTTTATTTGCTTTATATGATGACACCAATCAAAAAGATCTTGCAATAAAACATAAAAAAATTTTCAACGATCTTTGGAAAAGTTCTGACATTGATTTAAGATACATTCTTGGCGGTGATATACTTAACACAAAACCATTAAGTTCTTTTGAGGATGCGCTTGCTAAATATAATAATCATCAGTTCAAACAAGCAATAGACATTCTCGAAGAATTACTGACTGTCGATCCTTGTCATTTTGATGCATTAGAATTATTGGTTCAGTGTGAAATATATAGCAATCGACTAATAGAGGGGTTGCAAGTTTGTGAAAGGCTGTTAATCATCAACCCAGAATCATCCCTTGCACTAACCATGAAAGCGCATTGCTTAATGATGCGCCAAACGTATGAGGATGCACAAGAGGCTATTATTCTTTGTGAGCGTGCTTATAAAAATGGATGTCGAAAAAAAGATTTATTAGATATGTTGATGAGCTATTATCAAGAAGATTATAGAAAAGTGCTATCCTATGCGTTAGAATTTTCTATTGTAGCGCCTTCTGCGCCTCTTTATTATAATATGGGCGTGGCGTATTTCCACTTAGGTGAATATAGCAATGCTATCAAAGTATTTGGAGAGGCAAGAAGACTTAATAGTGATTTTAAAAATCAAGAAATTTCATACTTTATTATTGTAGCGCTTTTTGAGCAGGCTAATTCTCCTGAAAAATATCGAGAATGTGCTGGAAAATTAGGAAGTTATCTTGCACGTTTGGGCGTAACAGTGTTAGATAAAACTGTTGTTGCCTTGCTTTCAGAGTTTGAAAAGCTTGAGATTTATGTACCTAATAGTACTGAAAAACTAGAGGAATTTGAAAAAAGAATGAATGAATCAAAATCCGAGTATCATCATTTTGATTGCATTATTCCAGATGAAGTAAAAAGAAAAATAATAGAGCTCACTCAAAGAAGTTCATTCATGAGAGATGCGCCTATTGATGAGCCCGTTATTAAAAAATCTATTGAAACTAATGAAGAAAAACTTATTTCGATCGGCGGACGTGAATCACTGAAAGGTTATATTGATCCTTATCTTAATCTGACAGCAGAGGAAAGAGCTAAGTTTCAACAGGCGTTAGAAAGCGGTCGACTATTAGCGCCAGGCTCTAAAAATACATCAGGCGTGAAAATTTCACGTAAAGATCCCGGGCTCTATAAAATTAAGATTATGGGTTCTCCTTTCCGTTTATGGGGGAAAGTAACTCCGTTAAAATTTAGCATGGATGAAAAAAAATGTGATGTAGTGAAATTTAGTGTGTTGGATAGGAATCATAGAAGTAGAGGATGAGCTATAGAGTTGTGGGGCACCTCAGGTCTTCGACCTTGGGTGCAGCATTTATTCCTAAAATAACGATTACGATAACAAGCTCAATTAAAGTAAATCCCTATTGTTTTGTGGGCAAATTCATATTGTTTTCTAATGTACATTTTAGGCTTTTATCTTTCATGTGATCTATCTACCTCAATAGCTAATGCAATTTGATTAACGCAAGATTCTAACAGCTGCATCTGTTCCGGCGTAAATAAACGTTGTGGTTGATTTGGGCAAACTCGCAAGACACCTATCGATTTTCGTGAGGCGAGCAGTGGCACGTAAATGGCATCCGAGAGTGGTAATGTATCCGTGCCGAGACCAGCTCTTTGACCTAAATCATAAACCCATTGTGCAATACTTTTATCTTTTTCGTTCAAAACAGCAGTTGAACCCGATTTTGCTTTAATAACAAGGGAATTATTTTCACACAGTAATGCGATCACATCGCTGTCAAGTAGCTCAGCCAGATAAGGTGCCGCGGTGGCAAGTAAATTGTCCACGCCTCGAGTAGAAGCTAATTGACGGGAAAGATTATATAAAGAGCTGGTATGATGCTCAGCAAGATGCACGGCTTGCATTTGACGACGTGAAATAATCGCTAAATAGCTAATGATTTGCGTGAGTAAAAATAAAAATACTAAATTTAAATTAGAAGCCGTATCACGCATGGTGAAACAATAATAGGGTATCGTAAAACAAAAGCGATAAGCAATGATGCTTAATAGAGAAGCTAATAGCGCAGATCCATATTCACCAATGGATGCCACAATTGTGACACCGATTAAATAGAGCATCGCCATACTGCTGTTGTGTAGGTAATCACGAAACAAATAATTAATGCCAGTGACGGCAGCAATAGTTGCGATGGCAGTACCATAGGTATGCCATAAAATCCGTTTATCTTGGGCAAAAGGGATTTTATCAGAATCGTCAAAGTCGCCGGTAATAAGATATACATCAATTTCACCGCTTTGACGAATTATCTTATCAGCCAAGCTCCCGAAAAATAAATCTCGCCAACGAAAGCGATTCTTTTTCCCAATAACAATGCTGGTAATATTGTGTTTACGTGCAAAGTCCATAATTTCTTTGCTTACATTTAATCCTGTTAGGATGGTTATTGCAGCGCCTAAACGTTCAGCTAAATGTAAATTTTGAATAGCGCTATTGCGTTTCTCTTCGGAGACTCTTAACTCGGGTGTATCGACATAAATAGCGAGCCATTCTGCTTTTAATTGACTGGCCATTCGTCGTGTAGTACGAATCAATTTGGTTGATCTATACCTCGCGCTTACACAGACTAGTAATTTTACTTTAGTGGGCCAAACGTGCTTTATTCCTAAATCTTGCCTGTATAGAAGTACTTGTGCTTCTACACGTTCAGCAGTGATACGTAATGCTAACTCTCGCAATGCTGATAAATTGCCTTTACGAAAAAAATGTTCGGTTGCGAGCGATGCTTGTTCTGGAATATAGACTTTGCCTTCTTGTAAACGTTTTAATAAATCTTCAGGGGGTATGTCAATCAGTTCAATAGTATCAGCTAATTCCAACATAAAATCAGGTATTGTTTCTTTGACCTGTGTATGAAGGATTTGTGCAACAGCATCATTTAAACTTTCAATGTGTTGTACATTCAGCGTGGTGTAAACATCAATACCACGATCTAACAGTTCTTTAATATCTTGCCAACGTTTAGAATGTCGTAGACCTGGTGCATTAGTGTGCGCCATTTCATCAATTAAAATAATGGCAGGATTTCTTTTTAAGGCAGCATCCAAGTCAAATTCTGTTAGTTTTTGTCCTCGGTAATCTATTTTTTGACGAGGCACTACCTCCAAGTTTTTTAGAAGTGCTTCTATGTCATGCCGACCATGTGTTTCGATAATGCCGATGACTACATCTAAACCTTGCGTGTGCTTAGTTTGTGCTTCCTCTATCATCGTGTAAGTTTTACCAACACCAGGTGCTGCGCCTAGATATATTTTAAGCTTGCCACGTAATTGATGGCGTTCTTCTTCGTATGCTCGCTTTAAAGATTCTTCAGGGGTAAGACGATTAGGCATAATTCACCTTATAAATTATCTAACGCAAGATTTAGTCGTAGTACATTGACTCGCGGCTCACCCAACACATTTAAATATCGATTTTCAGTGAGCTGGTTAATCAGATTCAGCACTTTTTGTTCGGGTATTTTTCGTACTTTTGCGATTCGAGGTACTTGATATATCGCGGCATAAGGGCTTATTTCAGGATCTAGACCACTTGCTGATGCAGTGACTAGATCGACAGGCACTCTTTTTTGATTTTGTGGGTCGGTCTTTTGTAATGCTGCGACGCGAACTTTTATTGCAGATAAAAAATCCGGATTCATGGCGCTATAGTTTGATCCGGATGAGTTTTCTGCATTGTATGGGAATGGCTTGGTTTCTGACGGACGACTCCAAAAATAATTTTCATCAGTGAAAGATTGTCCTATGAGTTGTGATCCTATCCATTGGTTTTTGTGTTTTATCAGGCTGCCATTAGCTTCAAACGGGAACAGCAGCTCCGCGATAGTCGTGACGAGCACCGGGTACAGAAACCCTGTTAATAGAGTCATCAGCAACAGTAAAATGACTGCAGTTTTAAATTGTTTAAGCACTTCCATAGATACTCTATCCTTTTTAAAACAAGCGTGGTAGCGAAAGCAAAAGATCAATACATTTTATCCCAATAAATGGCACAATTAAGCCGCCAAGCCCGTAAATAATAAAATTATTTTGTAGTAAACGTGTAGCTGATACTCTGTGGTAAGTGACGCCATGCAGCGCAAGCGGAAGTAACAAAATAATAACAAATGCATTAAAAATAACAGCAGATAAAATAGCGCTTTCAGGTGTAGCGAGATGCATGATATTCAGTTTATTTAAGTCGGGATACGTTGTCGCGAAAGCAGCGGGAATAATTGCAAAATATTTTGCAACATCATTTGAAATACTGAAAGTGGTTAATGCGCCGCGTGTCATTAGTAATTGTTTTCCAATTTCAACGACTTCAATGAGTTTTGTGGGATTTGAATCTAAGTCCACTAAGTTCCCCGCTTCTTTGGCTGCTTGCGTACCCGTGTTCATGGCAACGGCCACATCTGCTTGTGCGAGCGCAGGTGCATCATTGGTGCCGTCACCAGTCATAGCAACTAGATGGCCTTCTGCTTGTAATTTACGAATCAATTTGAGCTTATCTTCAGGCGTTGCATTCGCTAAGAAATCATCTACCCCTGCTTCGGCTGCAATGGCTGCAGCGGTCAATGGATTGTCGCCTGTTACCATGATTGTTTTGATTCCCATTTTACGTAACTCTATAAATCGTTCTCGCATACCGCCTTTCACAATATCTTTGAGATGGATGACGCCTAATACGGTCGTGCCATCAACGACTACTAACGGCGTTCCGCCAAGACGTGCAATGGCTGCAATTTTTTCTTGCATAGAATCTGGGAAAGTCCCATTCATTTCTTTTAAGTACTTTTCAATAGCTTCTGCTGCACCTTTGCGAATTTGTCTGCCACCTAGATTTGCACCGCTCATGCGTGTTTGAGCTGTAAAGGGAATGAATGTGATACCGAGTTCGTTAATGTCGCGGCCACGTAACCCATATTTCTCTTTTGCCAATATAATAATACTGCGTCCTTCCGGTGTTTCATCGGATAAAGATGAAAGTTGGGCTGCATCGGCTAATTGTTCAACGCTCACACCATCTGCAGGAATAAATTCAGTGGCTTGCCGATTGCCTAGTGTAATGGTTCCTGTTTTGTCTAAAATTAAAATATCGACATCACCCGCCGTTTCGACAGCACGTCCGGATAAGGCAATCACATTCGATTGAATCATGCGATCCATGCCAGCAATGCCAATTGCAGAAAGCAGGCCTGCAATGGTCGTAGGTGCCAAGCAAACGAATAAAGCAACAAGTGCTGTCACGGTCACAACTTGGCCTTCACCCGCAGCGCGCACGCTATAGATTGAAAATGGCAATAATGTCGTGCAGGCTAGCAAAAAAACAATGGTGAGACCCGCAAGTAAAATGGTGAGTGCGAGTTCGTTAGGCGTTTTTTGACGTTTTGCGCCTTCAACTAATGCAATCATTTGGTCGATAAATGTTTCACCTGGGTTAGCAGTAACGCGTATGATTAACCAATCTGAAAGAACCTGCGTACCACCAGTGACTGCGCTACGGTCGCCGCCGCTTTCTCGAATAACAGGCGCGCTTTCACCTGTAATGGCACTTTCATTGACTGAAGCGATTCCTTCAATCACTTCGCCATCGCTAGGAATAAAGTCGCCGGCTTCTACTAATACAATATCATTTTCTCTTAATTTAATAGATTGCACTAATGTGATTTTAGCATTGCGATCTGGCTTCGATAATTTTTTTGCTTGAATTTCATGGCGCGCTTTTCGTAAAGCCTGCGCTTGTGCTTTGCCGCGGCCCTCTGCCATCGCTTCAGAAAAATTAGCAAAGAGTATAGTGATCCATAACCAAAAAGTAATGGCGAAAATAAAACAGGCGGGTGCTTCGCCGTGTCCGAATAGTGCTTGGATAAATAGCACGGATGTTAATAATGAGCCCACATAAACGGTAAACATAACGGGGTTTCGAATCTGGTGCTGTGGCGTCAATTTTATAAATGAATTGAGTATAGCCGATTTTAATATAGCTATATTCCATGAAGATATGTTAGTGGCCATGCATGACTCCTAATCTGAAATATTCAGCGATAGGCCCTAGGGCAAGTGTTGGAAAAAAAGTAAGAGCACCCAAAATACAGGTCAGTCCTACTAATAAAATAATAAAAAGCAAAGTGTGTGTGGACAGTGTGCCGGAGCTGGTTGGAACACATTTTTTATGAACCAAAGATCCCGCGACTGCGAGGACTGTGATTGCGATCCAAAATCGCAGTAATAACATTTCAATGCCACCGGCTATAGCATAAAAAGGCGTGGTTGCATCGAGTCCAGCGAAGGCGCTGCCATTGTTGTTACCCATGGACGTGAATGCGTAAAGTATTTCAGAAAAACCATGTGAGCGAGGGTTTAAGATAGAGGAAACCCCCATGGGTGTAACACAGGCTATAGCGGTTAATAGCAGCACGATTAACGGCATAATTAACACAGCCACTGTAACCATTTTCATTTCAAAAGGTTCTATTTTTTTCCCTAAATACTCAGGTGTTCTGCCAATCATCAAACCCGCAACAAAAACCGTGATCAGTACCAGCATTAACATCCCATAGAGGCCAGTGCCTACTCCACCAAATACCACTTCACCTAAGTGCATTAACCATATCGTTGCCATTCCGCCTAATGGCATAAATGAATCATGCATAGCATTGACAGAACCATTTGAAGTTGCAGTGGTCGCGGTTGCCCATAATGCAGAATTCACTATTCCAAAACGTGTTTCCTTGCCTTCCATATTGCCACCTGGGAAAAGACCGGGTTTGGCTGTTTGATCTATACCCATAGAAGTTAAGGCAGGATTTCCTTTTTGTTCAGAATAAACAGCCATCGTTATCAAAGGAATGAATAAAACTAGCATGGCTAAAAAGACAGCCCATCCTTGGCGTTTATCTTTAATCATGAGGCCAAACGTATAACAAAGGGCGGCGGGTATCAGCAAAATAGCGAGCATTTCTAAAAAATTTGACAGCGGTGTTGGGTTTTCAAATGGATGTGCTGAATTCGTATTAAAAAATCCGCCGCCGTTAGTGCCGAGTTGTTTAATGGCAACTTGTGAAGCGACAGGCCCCATAGGAATTTCTTGTTCTGTCACAATGACTTTTTCTGTTATTGAGTTGCCGTTGATATCTTTGATAGGAAGTCCTGAAGTATCTAATTTGGGTTGTTGGTAATGGATAGCTTGTAACAGGCTTATTTTTTGATAAGGTTTGAAATTTTGGATGACACCTTGAGCAGATAAAGCAATCGCGAGAAAGAATGCGAGTGGCAGTAAAATATAAAGTATTCCACGTACGGTATCTGCCCAAAAATTACCGAGACTATGGGTTTCATATCTGGCTAATCCGCGAATGAAGGCAACTAATAAAGATATGCCTGTGGCAGCTGATAAAAAATTTTGCACCGTCAGCGCCATCATTTGTGTGAGATAACTTAAGGTGCCTTCGCCACTATAAGCTTGCCAATCAGTATTCGTGATAAAACTGGCTGCTGTATTGAAAGATATACTAGGTGATACTGCAGAGAAATGTTGAGGATTGAGCGGTAAATAGTATTGTAATCGTTGTATCGCATAAACAGCCAATAAGCCAACCAGGTTGAAAATAAGCATCGTATAGAGATATTTTTTCCAACCCATTTCTATATCAGGTTGTATGCCGCTGAGTTTATAGATTAAACGCTCAATGGGTTGGAGCAGGCGATTTATGCCGCAAGGTTTGTTTTCATAGATTTGAGCCATGTACCAACCCAAGGGTTTGATGCACGCAATAAGAATAACAAGATACAATGCAATTTGGAGGATACCATTATCCGTCATGGTGTGACCTTATTAGAAAGCCTCTGGTTTAAACAATACTATTAATAAGTAGATGAATAATAGAAATGTAATAATGCCACAAACTAAATACAGGCTCATTCAGCTCTCCTTGATAGTGAATCAAAAAAGTGAATAAGCGCGAAACACAGAGCAAAGAAAATAAGCGTGATGCTGATGAATAATAGATCTGCCATGATCGGAGCTCCCTTTTAGCTATCCGTATAGTATCTAGGAAAAGGGTCGGGATCTCAAATGTATTGGGTAATTAAACAATCTGCTCCAACCCATAAACCAAATGATCTAACTCCAACGCTTTTCTACACGCCAATACAATCCCAGCAGCATAGCAACTCCGGTCAATTGTGTCACAGCGAAGCGTCAATGTTTCTCCATCCCCGCCGAAAATGACCTGTTGATGCGCCATTAAGCCCGGTAATCGTATCGAATGAATAGGAATTTGTTCCAGAGTTGCACCGCGTGCCCCTGTAATAGTCTCATGGTTCTGCATTAGTTGGGGTGTATGCAAACGTGCTTTGGCCAATATGTTAGCTGTGCGAATGGCTGTTCCTGAAGGACTGTCTGATTTACCCGCATGATGCATCTCAATAATTTCAACGTGAGGAAAATATTTTGCTATCTCCTGCGCATATTTCATCATTAACACCGCCCCCAAGGAAAAATTAGGTGCAATAATGCCTCCTAATTTGAGTGTAGCGCAGCGTTCTTGTAATACTTTAATCTGATTTGGCAATAGACCACTTGTACCGATGACAGGGCGCGCACCTGCGTCAATAATAATGCTGGCATTTTTTAAAACAGAAATAGCATTGGTGACATCGATGACGACTTGCGCCTCGCTCTTTTTAATTTCAGCGGCCAGATCACTATTTCTTTGTGTGGTAGCCACTAAAAGAAAATCAGGGTGTTCATTGATGGTCTTGACGGCGAGTTGACCCATTCTGCCAGGGGCGCCATTCACTAATACTCGGATATGCATAGGTTTCGGTCTCATTCATGTCGCAAGACGTGTATTATATTCCTAAATAGGCAAAATAGGTTTGCTGTATAGTATGTTTTTTGAAAAAATGTTTAACGATATAATGAGTGCAGCAAAGTGATTGATGAAGAAGGTTTTAGACATGGGGTTGGTATTATTTTAGTCAACACTAAAAGGCAACTCTTTTTGGCAAAAAGAATTGGAAAAATGGCTTGGCAGTTTCCTCAAGGCGGCATGAAAGAAGATGAAACGCCTGAGCAAGCGATGTTTCGTGAGCTTAATGAAGAGATCGGACTGAAAGCAGAGGATGTTAAAATATTAAGCACAACACGTCGTTGGTTGCGATATCGTTTGCCTGAGCGTTTAATTCGACATTATTCAAAACCAATTTGCATAGGTCAAAAGCAAAAATGGTTTTTATTGCAGCTTGTTAATAAAGATACACAAATTAACCTGACTGCTACGGATAGTCCTGAGTTTGATTCATGGGCATGGGTTTCATATTGGTATCCTCTAACTCAGGTTGTAGCATTTAAAAGAAGAGTCTATAGCTTGGCGATGAAAGAGTTTGCACGCATCGTATTATCCAAAAGGTTTTGGGAACATCAAAAGAAATGAACAACTATTCAGAACCCCCTGATGTGTCATTTCCACGAAGGTGCTATTGATCGCGTAATGACACAATTTGGGAGGCTGTATAGTTACAAAAATGACATATTATCCAAATATTAATCCAGTTGCTTTTCATCTTGGCCCGTTTTCCATCTATTGGTATGGGTTAATGTATCTCGTTGGTTTTGTGTCGTGTTGGGGAATGCTGGCGCTGCGTATTAAACGATCTTCTTTTGAGCGTGGTTTTACCTTAGAGGAATTATCAGATATTATATTTTACGCGGCCCTAGGTGTTATCGTAGGTGGCCGGTTAGGTTATATGTTGTTTTATGCTTGGCCAAGTCTGATAGATAATCCTTTGACGCTTTTCAAAGTATGGCAAGGCGGCATGTCTTTTCATGGCGGGTTGCTCGGTGTGATTATTGCGCTGTGGCTGTATTCTTATAAGATACATAAATCCGTCGTTGATCTAACTGATTTTGTTGCGCCAGTGGTACCTTTAGGATTAGCGGCGGGGCGTATTGGTAATTTTATCAATGGCGAACTACAAGGGCGTGTTACTGATATGCCTTGGGGGATGATTTTTCCAAATGGAGGCAGTTTGCCTAGGCATCCTTCTCAGTTATATGAGTTTTTATTGGAAGGTATCGCCATGTTTGTCATTTTATGGTTTTTTTCACAAAAACCACGGCCACGCTGGGCGGTGTCTGGATTATTTTTACTGTGTTACGGACTTTTTCGTTTTTGTATAGAATTTTTTAGAGAGCCTGATGCGCAAATTGGCTTTGTGGCATTCGGCTGGTTGACCAAAGGGCAGTTATTATCGTTGCCTATGTTTATTCTTGGGATTGGAATGCTTGTTTGGGCATATAGAGGAAAGAAGGTATGCAACAATATTTAGATTTTTTACGACATATTCGTGATCAGGGTGTAGAAAAAAATGATCGTACGGGAACTGGCACATTAAGCACGTTTGCTTATCAAATGCGTTTTGATTTAAGCAAAGGCTTTCCGTTAGTGACAACAAAAAAATTATCGTTGCGTAGTATTATTCATGAGTTGTTGTGGTTTTTGAGTGGGGAAACCAATGTAAATTATCTGCGCGAAAACAAAGTGACTATTTGGGATGAGTGGGCAGATAGTCAGGGTAATTTGGGCCCTGTGTATGGTAAACAATGGCGTGCATGGCAAGGCACGGATGGGAAAATCATTGACCAAATGAGTGAAGTGGTCGATCAAATTAAAAAAAATCCAGATTCTAGACGCTTGATTGTAAACGCATGGAATGTGGGTGATTTATCTAAAATGGCATTACCGCCTTGTCATTTGTTATTTCAATTTTATGTTGCAAACAATAAATTATCATGTCAATCGTACCAACGTTCTGCGGATTCTTTTTTAGGTGTGCCGTTTAATATTGCCTCTTATTCATTGCTTACTCATATGGTTGCGCAACAATGTGATTTAGAAGTGGGCGAGTTTATTTGGACAGGCGGTGATTGTCATATTTATTCTAATCATGTTGAGCAAGTTGATTTACAATTAACACGGAAACCTTTTCCATTGCCGAAGCTGCAGTTAAGACGGAAGCCACCTTCTTTGTATGATTATAAATTTGAAGATTTTGAGATAGTAGATTATCAGGCGCATCCGCATATTAAAGGTGAAGTGGCGGTATAAAAAATACTCTGAATGCACAAAAATTCACTGACCCAATTGTGAGCGCCCCCCATAGGCGTGAAGCTAAGATTAAAAGCTGCTTAGTAAGTCCCTTCCCCCTTCGGGGGAAGGAAGGGAAGGGGGAGTAAAAATACGCTTTTTTCAAATTATTTCTTTGTTTTATATTGATCAGCATAAGATGCTTTTTTATGCTTTTCAAAAGAATCTTTATTTTCTATTAGAAAACGATTTATTATTTTCAATTTCCAATTTATTTGTTTCTACTTCTTTTTTAACCTGAGAAAATACTTTACGTGGATAAGACTCACTAAGGTAACGGCTTACGATAATCTTCCTCGGTAACACACTCACGTATACGATGCAGCATTGCGCATAAATATTGATATGGTTCAATGTCATTTGCTTTGCAAGTTTCAATGAGCGAGTAAAATATTGCGCCTGCTTCGGCACAGGACGGACTGCCCATGAGCATCCAGTTCTTTCGCCCGACTGCGAATGGACGGATGGCATTCTCTAGCAAATTATTGTAGCCTAGGTAATGACCTTCTTTATCTTTCCAGTAAAGGTTGCCAGCGGCGTTTGACAAAGCAAGTTGTAAAGAATGCAGCTGATTTTTCAGGCTGATTAGCGTAGGTTCAATTTCGTGGATGTTAATAGCGCTGGCTCCGGGTTGTTTTTTGGTGAATCTGGTATATGGGCATGGAATAAACAGATGGCATATTCTTTTAATTTCACTTTTTCTTGTGGGGGAATGCTCGGGTTTGTAACGGTTTGCTCTATCAGGCTAAGCACCAGCTTGACCGTTTGGCTTGAATCAAAGGTTGATAGCAGGCTAGCTTGAGAGCGAATAGATGCCTTAACGAAGCGAGGAAGGTTCTGGTAAAGTTCGTATAAATAAGACCAGGCAGGAGAAATCGAGCCCATGTATACGAGGTCAGAATAGCCTGTCATGCTTCTAATGGCGGCATATTCTTGTCTTTGGTATCTCAATGAAGTAGTGAGATCATTGCTGATAGATGCATTCGCATGTGTTTTTACCATGAGTTTATACCATTCGCTTCCTTCTTCTGATAATTTAACTATCTCTTCATACTGTTTTTGATGCAGACTTTGGTCAAAACGCTTCATCCAATCATTCCATAGAAAAAAATGGGTCTGTTTTGCAAGTGCTTTTTCGTGAGTTTTCATAAAATGATTGTCAATTTCGGTTATTTTACTTTCAGGCCAATCTTCATGAAGTGCAGTTGTGGCAATGACATCAACCGATTCGATGGCATTCTCGGCGAGCTGTTCAGCGGTGAATCGGAATAAAACAGAGAGTTCCTTATCAAATTGTTCTCTATTTTTTTCATAGCGAGTCATGCTGATAGGAATGACAATTTTAGCATCTGTTGATAATTCTGGAACAAGCTGTAGGTGTAAAGTCTTTTGTTGCTTGGAAGAAAATGGCCGATAAAATAAACCGCAGCTGCGCACGGATGGTGTTAGTATTTTTCTATGCATAGATTATTGTCTCCAACGTGTAGTCCATGTCGGATTATTTGTTTGTTAATATGGGTTTAATTTTGAGGCTGTAATGTATATACATAATGTTCCAGAATTTCTTTAGCCTTTTCGCTCATGAGCGGCTTATGCAATACTGCATCTGTGCCTATCTCCGCGCATTCTTTTCTAATTTCATCTGTAATATGCGCCGTTAATATGATAATAGGCGCCCGATAAATAGAGCCTTCTTCTATTTTTCTAAAATAGGTAATAATGCTATACCCATAAATATCAGGTAATCCTAAATCAGTAAAAATTAACTGATATTTTCCAGCATCAAACAATTCTACCGCTTCTTTTCCGTTGTTTGCTATATCGACTTCACAATGAAGAGATGTCAATATGGATTTGACAACAGTTTGTGCTATAAAATTATCTTCAATTAATAATACTTTTGTTGTTTGCGTGGGTATGAATTTAGACGGTTTGGATAGTTTGACAGGCTCTGCTTTCTTAAACTCAATTTTGTTAGCCAAAGGCAATGCATTATCTATTTCATGTTCTGCTGGCGCTAATAAAGAAATTTCTAAAGGCACAGCTATAATAAATTGGCTTCCTTGATTTACGGTGCTTGAGAGATGGATTTCACCTTGCATGTTATCCAGATATTTTTTTACTAGATACAATCCAAGACCACTGCCGGTATTTAAACCTTTATTGGATTGTGTGGTGAGTCGCGTAAAGCGTTCAAAGATGTGTGCATGTTTATCTTTAGGAATGCCAATCCCGGTATCTTTTATGGTAATAAGAGCAATTATTTTTTTACCAGTCGATTTTGCCCCTAATTTAACGCCGATTGTAATAGAGCCTGTTTCAGTGAACTTTGCAGCATTTCCAACCAGATTCATAAGAATACGAAATAAACCAGAACGGCTTCCAAGTACGTAATCGGGTAGTTTATCATCAAAATAAACAAATAATTGTAAGCCTTTATGGCTCACTGCGGGTTGAAATAAATTGATTATCTCTTGGATCAGTAATCTTAAATTAAAATTTTCGATAAGTAATGTTGCGCCTTCGTCTTCTGATTTTGCAATTTCCAGGCAGTTATCAAAAAAAACCATCAGCTGTTGCCCTGCTGCTATGATATCTCGTACGTGGCTTATGCCTGTTTCATCGGTTAGCTGGTTTGCAAGAACATCTGCCATACCTATAATTCCCGCGAGCGGCGTTTTAATATCATGGCTCATATTCGCGATAAATTCTGAACGCGCACGGTTCGCAGTTTCGGCAGCGAGCTTAGCTTCTTTTAACGCCACCTCAGTTTTTTTACGTTCAGTGATATCAATAGAAACACCCACCATTCCGGCTACTGTGCCATTGTTGTCGTAGAAAGGAACGCGGCTTGTTAAATAATAAATTGAATTGTCATCACGACCAGGTATAGCTGGTTCTTCTATATTGATTCGAGCATGTCCGGTTGCAATAACGGTTAATGTATCATTTTTAAAAGATTCAGTGGCTTCAGGAGACCAGCCAGCCAGCTCCCCCATTTTTGTAAAGGTAAGTCCCTTAAACTCATCAACAGATTTAAATTTAAATAAATCCAATACGTTATTATTGCATCCAATGCCAAGGCAATTACGATCAAACCAATAAATATTGCCTGGCATATATTCGATGATTTTTTCAATATTCTCAAATTGATGAGTTATTTTTTTGTAAGCATCCATGTTTTATAGTCTCTTTCCGAGTCGAATATCTGCTTGTTTTAGTGATGTTTGAGCAGGATCGCTTGCAGGGCGTGCGCCATTCCTGAGCCCATTTAGCAAGAAACATGGATGTGTTTTTACTAGGCGTGCCGCACCATCTTGATAGTCGCCATAATAAAATGAAATCCCTGCTCGTTGTTTCGTGCCGTTAAGATCATTGAATTGATAAGCTGTTACAGGGTCAAAATACGTTACGCAAAATGCGAAAGGATATCGAGGTGTATGACCCATTTTAATTATTTCAAGAAGAGGTCCTTTTAGTACATCTTTGTTAATGTGGGAGTTTTCCGCTTTTAATTTATTGAGAGTCCGTAGTGCATCTTTTGATAAAGATGTTAATTTGGTTTCTTGCCATTTATCGTCTCTAAGACCATAAATACTATATTTATCACCTATTTTCGCTAAAATAGGCGTAGCATTTTCTTCAGCGGTTGCTAGCATTTCTGGTGTTAATTCTTTCCCTTCGGGGAAAGAGTGGAAAGTAAGATCATGCTCATTCGCTTTTTGACTAAATTTATCAAAAGTAGTTTGGATTGGCTTCTCTGATGTAGGTTGTAAAGTGCAAGCTTGATTGGGCTCCATGCCATGACAGCCTACGCCTACCATGACCGCATTTGCAATTTTCAATAATCCTTCTAAAGTAGTTGGACTGCTATTCATTGTTGCCGCAGCTTTTGCAAAATCCCGCCATACGATTGCTTGCGTCGGGTTATATGAATTGGTCATCAGCAAAGACAAACATCGTTGGACAATTTTTGCTTGTTCTATGGTTGTTTCATCTTCGCCGAGTTTTTGGAAAGTATTTTCATCCGTGGATAATTGTAATTGCTCTAAAATAAATGTGCTAATATCAGCATTTCTGGTGGGTCTTTTCGCTTTTAATATAGCAATTAATTCTTTTGTATCAAATAAATTATCAATTGGATTGCCGATAATTAATTCGATACCGAGCTCTTTAGGGAATACTTTATGAAGACGTCTGCTTAATTCTTCTTTTTTACGCAGTACAGCAACTGAATAAGCGCCTAATGCATTTTTAGTCATGATCCCTTCTACGTATAATCTGACGCCAAATAAAATGTAATCAATGTAGGGTAGATGACAAACTACTTTAAAATCTTTTGGTATATGATCTCTTTTAGATGCTATTTCGAATAGCTCTTCTTTGATTGTATCATCTATCGTTTCTTGATCTATGCTTACCTTTTTTAAAGTGGTAAGTAATGCATCAAAGTAGTCCTTATGCTTGAAATCGGATTTTTTAACCTTTGCTCTCACCGTACCTTTCTCTGACTTTGAAGCATAAAAAATTTCGTCATTTTCTTGATAAAGATAAAGATGATTGGGATTGGCTGCGGTTTCACTATCTTCAGGATTTGTTGATCTTAATTGAAGATGCTGTTCATTTTTGTTGCCTGTTTGTAGCATAAATGGAGCGATTGCTATTTTGAAAATTTCAAATTGCGCTTCTTCATAGAAGCTAACTTCGCCGACTTGAATAGAAGTAATGTTTTGTTTTTCAAATAATTTAATGTCGTGTTTAACCATAGGAAAACTGCCGCCTGCTTCATCTCTTCCCACAATGCTGGATCCAAACATGCAAGATGCAATAATAAATGTTCCAAACCTTCTGAGCTCAGATGATTTTAGATCGTTTGCTACCCCCCCGGTGGTCCAGGGAGAAATCTTTAAGCCTACAAAATCAGCATTATTGTTGAAATCTTCTCTGCGTATCTTGAAGGGTAAGAAAACCATGGGATCATAGGAGCGTTTATTGGGCTGTCTGTAAATTACAGTTGAGTTATTATTTTCCAGCTCATGGCTATATTGTTGTATGATTTCGATTAAAGATGTTGAATACACTGCTTGTTTTTTCTGTTTGGCGGGCGCTGACCGGTGCATATTTTCATTTTTGCGTTCCTCATCGCGCATCGTTTTTAAAATAGTGTGCGTAGTTTGAAGGGCGCTTTTTTTATTTTGATCTATTTTTTTCTGCGGTCGTATAGGTGATACTGTTCCCCCTAGAAATGGAGTAAGTGCTTCTTGAATTGCAGCTTGGCGAGTCGCTGGAGCTGTCATTGTTGATTTTTTGGATTTATAAGTGTCAGAGAGCGTTTGTAATTTTTGTATTAATTCATCAGCCTCTCTAAATGCTTTGATGCTTGCTTTGTCTGAAAATTTTGCTTCAATAATGGATCGTTCATCACAATTAAATTCGCTCGCACCAAATTGAAAAGTAGTGGTGCTTGCAGTCTCTTCAGGGTGTGGTGACGGTGTTTGGGCAATCTGGGCAAGAGGTTCCTTGAGGACAATCATGCCTTTTTTATACGAATCATTGTTGACGGAATAATGGTTAGTGTTAAGCCAAGTCTGCTCTTTTGTTTCTTCTGATTCTTCAGGCTCTTCTGAATCGCTATCGAGATCGAAAGTTTCTGAACCAACGCGGCGAAGGCTTGCCTGTCGCGTGTGCAGAGAGACTGTTGTTTCTAGCCCCTGTAAAGAGGGCTCTTCTAGGGTGAAAAGAGGAATAGATGAAGCAGACGTGAAGGAGTCTCCTCTAGAAGAATATTCTGAAGGGGTTGAAAGTAATGACATAGGACTTCCAGAATAAGAGTCGCTATCTGAATTTGAAGCAGGTGGAGTGCTCACTGTTTTCTCAGTGGAGTCTGTGTTTTTTTCTGTATCAGGTGTTCTGGTTGCCGACATGTTCATATCCTCTAACATTATTAATCGCAGGCACATAAAAATTTTAATTTATGGCTTCCTGCTTAGAATTGATTATTATCCTGGATGAAAAATAAAGCGCTTTCTCTATTTTGCGTTGTGACTATATTTAGAATAAACGAGAGAAAAGTATCATATACCAATCAAAGAATAGAGCGCAATGAAATTAATAAAATATATTTTAATTAGGCTCTTTTTTATTAAAAAGTGATATTTCTACCTTGGTGCGATGGCGATATTTCTAAGTTGGCCGCACACATAACGTTCCAGAATAGATTTTGCTTTCTCGCGCAGTGGCTTATGCAATATTTCATCAGTGTCTATTTGCGCACATTTTTCTCTAATTTCATCTGTAATCTGTTGTTCATATAATAATAGGTGCGCGATGAATGGAGCCATCAGTTATTTTTTTAAAAAGTTTTTGTATCATCTGACATTTCTTCTCCTTATTTGGATGCTCTAGGAGTCTGCGGTGGCGGCGCATTTTGTGCAAAACATGCCCGCACTTGTTCAAAAAGCTTTAGTTGTTGTCCTGGCATGCGACTAATAATAGATTGATAGTAGTTTTCAGTATGCTTTATTACTTTTTCAAGAGAATCGGCATCGCTAGGCTGGGTGTCTTTCGTCAAAAATATAAGGATATTTTTTTGTTAATAGTATTTTTATATCGTCCGACACAGTTATCCCCTTATCTGGATATTTTTGGATAAGGGGGTGATAGTGCGCATTGAGCCACATTCTGCCCTGCTTGTTCTAGAAGTCTTGACGGCTTTCCAAAAATTTCTTTTCTTTTAAATAGGTTGCCGACGGCTCTAAGACAATAAAAAGATTGGCCATTGTTTCGTCCTGCACGCGTAGAGTGTAGATGTGCTGTATCCATGACGGTACAATTCTGGACAGGAGGATATTTTTCTTTCCATGCAGCATCATTTTGTTTGGCTTCATTATGTTCGGCATATCTTTCATGCTGCACAAAAATAAATTCTTCGGAAACAGGGCGAAATATACAGACTGAATAAGGTGTTTTCTTATATGCTATTGCGCCCATCATGACGGTGTTTCCTATATGTCCCAGTTCCTTCAGCGTTTGCACAGGCTTGCTTGAGTGTTCCGAAAAATCTTTCCACACAGTGGCAAGTGTGTTGTCAGGTCCATTCTTAAGTTTATCTATACAGTTAAGAACAACAAACACTTCGTCGCGGATTCTTTGTTCTGGCGTGTGTTCTTCTACAGAGCTGATTTGTAGAATATTCAAAATTTTTTCACCGAGGAGTGCCTTTTTTGCCTCCCCTTCTGGCGAGCCTTCTAAAAAATTTATCTCGAGCGTACCAAAAAAAAGTTGGAATGGATTCACAATGGTAATTGGGAAACCATATAACCTGCCGATTGCTTCAATATGTTTGGCAAGGCTGGCGTGGCGGTTTAATACAGTATAACAAAATGAGTTAAATGCGTCTTTTGTCATATTACCCTTTAAATATAATTCAGCACCTATTAATAAATAGTCATAACCAGGCAAGTGATAGTAAAAATTGGCAGGATTTGATTTTTCTTCTTTTGCCAGTTGTGAAGCAAGGGAAATTAGTTTTGTGAGTTCTTGAATCTGTATTGTTTCGTGAAGCTGAAGCCTTGGCTCATAATGAATTTCAGTTATTAGTTGGTCAGGATGGATTTTAAGATTGGGTGTAATTAATGAAATACGATTGTCATACTGGTCAAATCCTTGTAGAGCGGATCCGAGTAGACCGGATCCTGTGAAGAAATCAGTAAATCCCTTGAATCCTTTGAGAAAACGATCTTTTTCTTCTGGTGTCATGCTTGTGGGCAGCGAGGGATGAATATAAAGCCCAGTTTGAGTAGATTTATGTGTGTCAGTGAAATTGAAAGGAAAAAATATTTCACCATTTTTTCTTTTTTTGACTTTTGTTACGACCACACCAAGATCTTTATTGCTACACAATTCATGTGTGTAGTAGTCCGCAATAATATCAATAGCAGGAGAGCTGGTGTCAGTTGAGTTTAAGCCTAAGGGGGTCTCTTTCAGTGCGGCTTTCACAGCTTCCGCATCTACAAGATTGCCTTGAGTAAATAAGTTTAATTGGGCAATAATACGTGCGCTGCTCGCTGCCTTTATCTTATAGTTAGGATCAAGATCGGTTTCTGTTGTTCTCAATGGGACAATGCTGAATTCTCTATTGCCATACGGGAATTTCATTTCACTAAGGTCTAACTGAGGATCGTTAGAAATAACAACGATTCCTTGTTTTAAAAGAGAGCGATGCACATAAGAATGACCAGTGGCGGCAGGGTCTTTATAAATTTCCCATGTGTTTTCATCGTACGGAACATCTACGACCTCATCTAGTGTTAATAAATCTAGCGGGTCCAGTGGGGGTATTTCTGGTTTGAAAAGAGGCGTATTATTTGGCGTATCTATACCGGAATATCCCGAAAGCGTTGGAGAGCTAGGGGAGGGTGGAGTGTTATTATCCGGAGAAGTATGGACAGTGACGGCATTAGCATCTTTTGTTTCTGTGGATGATAGTGAATCAAGCGTTTTATTATGCAGCATATTTTTTCTCCTGCTTTTTTGTAAGCACTAGCATAAGAGCGCGCTATGTATTATTAGATGTATTAGAGCTCAGTTAGCGTGTCGTTTGCTGCTTACATATGTTTATTATTTGTTAATTTTCTCCCTGAAATTGATATCCTTGCCCCATGCATTGCTGCGTGTTTTGTCGCATTTTTTTCATTATTTGATTGTATTGTGCGCTACGTAAAGAATACTTCTCAGATTTGGTCGCAAGTAGGTAGGTAAGTTTAACTACTACATGGACATTAAGCAATATAATATGGCGAATAATATTTGGCAGAAATAAAAATAATTCATAGGTATAATATATAAGATTTTACAAAAAAACGAGTAATAAATTTAAATAAAATGAGATTCTTCGGCAATTGATTTTATATATCCATTAGACTTTAAAGTGCGATGGTAATTATTCAGCGAGTTCCTTGTCTAAAACATATCACTCAAATGCTTAGACCGAACATCCAGATAATACCCCAGCTTTATTTTAACCGACTGGTTGATTTGCCCTTCTTTCCAAAGTCTTCCAAGCTCTTCTCTTTCAATAGCAATTAATTTTGAAGAAAGAAATACAGTATCTTTTAGTTCCACTTTTTCATCAAAATGAGTGTGGTTATCGATGTTTTTAACGCTGCTATTCAGTTGTTCTTTAATCGCTTTGTACTCGCGAATGCGCAAGTTTATTTCATCGCACAAAAGCTGAGCGCTGTGAACCTGCTTTAGATGTCCATCTAACCAGAGCAGTGCTGCATCTGTCATGGCGACTCTGGCATGCAGTCCAGACAGTAATTCGTTTTTTTTCTCACGTTGACCATAGCGTCGTATGCCCAGCATTTTTAGCATCCAGGGTAGCGCCATGCCTTGCAATAGTAATGTGGCAACAATCACAGAAAATACCAAAAAAACGAGCAAGTCTCGTGGATTTGCGCCATCCACTGACATAGGCAGCATAGGAACAGCCAGCGCTGCTGCAAGTGATATACCGCCACGCATGCCTGTCCATGAAATAAGAAACGGGTATTGCCAAGGTAAGTGAGGGTCTCTTTTTCTGACAGATGGAAATAAAAATCGCGGTATATAAGTAGAAGGGTATACCCAGGCAAATCTGCCCAGAATGACGACGAGCGTAATGGCTGAGCTATAGAATAGGAGTGAATGCGCGGGTATGGATGCAATGCCTTTTAGGATGTGGCGCAGATCAAAACCGACCAAAAGAAATAAAATACTTTGTACTATAAATCCAAGCGTTAGCCATACGGATCGACCTACTAATCTGACTTCAGGTGTGAAGCGATCATAAAAATGATTACCGATATACATACCGACAACAACAGTGGCAAGAACTCCGCTTCCGCCTAATTTTTCAGCCGGTAAGTAGGCAAGAAAAGGTATCAGTATGGAAATGATGGTTTGCAAAACAGGATCGCGTATTTTTAATCTTAAATTTCCTATAATGTAGCCAAGTGCAAGGCCGTATACTGTTTCGCCAATGACAATTAGAAAAAAACTTGAAACAGCTTTGAAAGGTGAAAATTGATGCGTGATTAACGCGGCTAATGAAAATTTAAACAAAATAAGTGCTGGCGCATCATTGAGCATGCCTTCTGCTTTTAAAATAGTAACGATTCGTTGTGGCATACGAATTTTTTCTGCAATAGAAACGATCGCAACATCATCGGGCGGTGAAATCACGGCACCTAATAGGAATGCCATTGGCCATCCTAGTTGCGGCAAAATAAAATGGATCGTCAATGCAACGAGTGTGGTAATAAAAAAGACATGTCCAATTGAAAGTAATGCAATGGGACGAAAATCCACTTTGATTTCGCGCCATGAAGAATAGGCACTTGTTACATAAATTAGCAGCGGAAGAAAAATATTCAGCACCATGGTGGGATTGAGCGTGATAGGTGGGAAGCTCGGAATAAAGCTTGCGAGCATGCCAGTTATCACGAGCAATAACGAGGTGGGTATAGGTGATTTTCTAAAAACAAAGCTGACTATGACAATAATAGTCAGCAGCGCAACAAAGATTTCAATATTACCCATTTATTTAGAGTGTTCCCCAACGCCAAACTGGATGCGGTACAAGATCCCCATAAAGTTATATAACATGGGGAATGTCCAGATTAGACCAATGCCAAAAGTGATCATGCTGATAAAACAAATCACAATCATACAAAAAACGGCAGCGATAATTTTTAATCCATGCTGATTAAAGGCAAAGAAAGAAGCTTTTAGTGATCGAAAAACGCCAAGTTGTTTTTCAATAATGAGCATAGGCGCATTGATTAGGGAGTAAATAAAATAGAATGCGATAAGTGAACCTAAAGTCCCTATTAGAATCGGATAATAATGAGGCCAGCCTTGTGTCATATTGATCATATGGCTAGGAAGAAACACCCATAGATATATTGTCCCAGCTATAATGAGAGCAGCTCCTGCGTAGAGAATGATCATGGCAGCAAGAATTTTCCAGTAGAATCTGTAAGGTTCAAATATTTGTTTGACTTTAATTGGCAAGTTAACTGAGCGATACACTGCTAGTAAGATTATGCCGAAAGAGAGTGGTAGAGTTATAAGCGCGTCAAGGACTCTTGTGATTATGAAAGGTATTTTTGTATCGTTAGGATTAACATATTGGGCATATAAATAGATTGCTAATGTTTCGAGAAGGGATAGGGCAATGTAAATGGCCAGACAAAGTAAAATTGCACCCCAGAAGGTTTTTTTGGTGCCCTTAACACGTTGCCAGCTTTCAGCAATCAAGCCGCCAATCGTAAATTGATATGGCATGGCAATATTATTTTGTAATTTGCCAGTAGGGCCAATAGGGATAGAATTGGCTAAGTTTTCCATAAGGTATGCTCCGTGCGAAATAATAAATCATAATAGTCTACCTGATCGTTTGAGAAATATCAGAGATTTTTGTATCGTGGCCGTGCCCTTCTCTCGTCATTGCTTCGCTCGCGCTCGCAATGACGAGAGAAGGGCACGATTAGAGCCGTGAAATTTGCTGAATACTTGCAATAGACTCTATGTGGTTTCACTAAACGGAGATAGACTAGCATTTATACTTTCTGTAAAGTACACGCCCGAACAAGGAGAATGATCAGTCATGGCTAATATTATAACCCGTTATTTTATTTTATCCGTTTGTTGTTTTATTGTAACTTCGTGTGCAATGTTTCAAAATAATCCACAAGCAAACAAAAAAGCGATGTGTAAAGAACTGAATTCTCGTATTGTTAATAATGGTGCAACAGGTAATCGGCTGCTCGCCACACAAGAAGCGGCGCAAGATGAGGCATTAAACCGTAGCTATCATGAGGAAGGATGTTCCTAACATGGAAGCATTAAAAAATTGGAAAGAAGAAAAGCAGTCAGCTTATATGTATCGCGCTCTTGCTAGCATTGAAACCAACTCTGTGCATAAAAAACTCTTTCTTGAGCTTTCTACATTGGCAGATAGACAGGCTGCTATTTGGGAGACGCAGCTTCAAGCTCTGCATCAACCCATCCCTGCTCATTATCAACCCGGCTTGCGGGTGCATTTGATTATTTGGCTAGTGCGTTGTTTTGGTCCAAGTGCAATGCGCGTTGCTCTCGCAGCTATGAAAGTGCGGGGCATGTCAATTTATCAAGGTGTAGAGATGGGGCATCCTGTTCCGACTTCGCTCGATGAAGTGGAGCATCAGCATGCCAGTATTAGCCATGGTAACAATTTACGGGCAGCGGTTTTTGGGGTGAATGATGGTTTGATTTCGAATGCCAGTTTGATTTTAGGTATTGCGGGCGCGCATGCAGGCCATAGTTTTATTTTATTATCGGGTATCGCCGGATTATTGGCGGGTGCTTGTTCAATGGGTGCAGGCGAATATGTTTCGGTGCGTTCGCAGCGCGAGATGTTGGAGTATCAGCTTAAGTTGGAAAAAGAAGAGCTGGATCTTTACCCTGAAGAAGAAGCAGCGGAATTAGCTCTCATTTATGAAGCGCGAGGACTGCCTAAAGAAGAAGCAATAAAGATGGCTAATTTGCTGATTCAAAATCCAGATAAAGCCTTAGACACACTGGCACGTGAAGAATTGGGTATTAATCCAAACGAATTAATATCACCAGTGGGTGCTGCAATATCTTCATTTATTTCTTTTTCTGTGGGCGCTTTTATACCTCTGGTGCCATACTTATGTAGTGACTCAGAGTCTAATCTTTTAATTACGATTAGCTTGACTGGATTGTCCTTATTCCTGGTGGGCGCTATTTTGAGCTTATTTACACATCGCAGCGCGTTGCTAGGCGGTTTGCGTATGTTGTGTATTGGAGCGCTTGCCGGCTTATTGACATATGTGATTGGCAGCATCTTTAGGTAATTTTTAACTCCGTTGCCGCTTTGATTTCATGAATTTGATAGTCAGAGCCAGCGCTAATACAGATACAACCAAGGTTAAATGGATTAAAACTTGCCACATGATGACAAAATTGTTGGTTTGTGTTGGATCCATAAAAGTGCGCAGCAAATGGATAGAAGAGATAGTAATTAAAGCAATGGCAAGTTTGATTTTCATCGTGCCTGCGTTGACCTCATCTAACCATTCAGGATGATCAGGGTGTTTAGTTAGGTGTAAGCGTGATACGAAGACTTCATATCCTCCTACGATGACCATAATAAGTAAATTGGCGATCATGACGATATCTATTAAATCTAATGCCTTGAGCATGATATTGGTTTCAGTAATCGTATTTATATTTATTACAAGGTCAAGTAACCAGCTACCAAACTTATAGACATACACGCCTAATACAACAATTAATCCTAAATAAAGAGGGGCTTGCAGAAAACGACTGAGAAAAAGTAGTCGGGGGAAAGTGCCTATTACTTCCTTATTCATCACTATGATCCCTCTTTCAAGTTTATTATTAACATACTTTAACTGAATTAATGGAAAAAAGTTACTAGCAGGAGTATCTTAGTCAAAATATTAACTTAATTATTGTGGTTGGGGAATGCCGAAAAAGACAAGTAAGAAAGATCCACATGTAGAGAGAGAGGCTCAGAAATACGAGCACCCTATAGCAAGTCGCGAATTCATTTTGGAATTGCTTGCTGAGCGCGAAAGCCCTATTACCTATAAACAGCTAACCACTGAGCTCAATCTCACGGATTCCGATGAGAAAGAGGCCTTGCGCCGACGTTTATTGGCGATGGTGCGCGACGGTCAATTATTGCAAAATCGACGTGGCACCTTTGGTTTAGTTGGCAAGATGGAGCTGATTAAAGGCTATGTCATTGGGCACAAAGATGGCTTTGGTTTTGTCGTGGCAGAGGATGGCGGCGAAGATCTCTTCTTAAATGGGCGACAAATGCGCACTGTTTTCCCGGATGATGAGGTATTAGTCCGTGTTGCCAGTATTGATAACCGTGGTCGGCGTGAGGGCGTTGTTGTTGAAGTCTTGGTGCGCCACACCCATGAATTGGTTGGGCGCTTTGTTTCTGAGTCAGGTGCCTTTTTTGTAGAGCCCTCAAATCAACGTATCACTCAAGATATTTTAATCCCTCAGGGTGAAGAGCATCATGCTCAGCATGGCCAAATGGTCGTTGTTAAAATTACAGAGCAGCCTAGCCCCACCATGCGGCCCGTCGGTAAGATTGTTGAAATTCTTGGCGATCACATGGCGCCGGGTATGGAAATTGATGTTGCGATTCGCAATCATGAATTGCCCCACGAGTGGCCTGAAAAAGCATTATCCGAAGCCGCAAAATTTTCACCCGTAGTTCCTGAGTCTGATTTAAGCGGACGTCTTGATCTGCGTAAGCTGCCTTTTGTAACGATTGATGGTGAAGACGCTAAAGATTTTGATGATGCTGTTTATTGTGAAAAACGTGCTAAAGGCGGCTGGGTACTATATGTAGCCATTGCAGATGTGAGCCACTATGTAAAACTTCATACGGCATTAGATAAAGAAGCTTTAAATCGCGGGAATTCTGTTTATTTCCCCGGACAAGTGATTCCCATGCTGCCTGAAGTATTATCCAACGAGCTTTGCTCATTAAAACCAGAAGTGAATCGTTTGACTCTAGTCTGTGAAATGGAAATCACTGCCACCGGTAAAATCGGTGGTTATAAATTTCATGAAGGCGTTATTCATTCTCATGCACGGTTAACCTATAACCAAGTGTATGCTATGGCAGAGCAGGGTGATGCTGAATTACAAAAGACTTACAAAAAATTACTGCCACATATACAAGAATTATTTTCTGTCTATCGTGTCTTGCATACTGCGCGTTTAAAAAGAGGCGCGATTGATTTTGACTTGCCAGAAACAAAAATTATTTTCGGCACTGACCGCAAAATTGAACGTATTGTAGCTTTGATGCGTAATGATGCGCATCGTCTTATTGAAGAATGCATGTTGTGCGCCAATATTTGTGCGGCACGTTTTCTGTCAAAGAATGAATGTCCCGGCTTGTTTCGTGTACATGAAGGACCTACAGCTGCAAAACTCTTGGATTTGCGTAAATTTTTAGGAGAGCTTGGATTGGCGCTCCCTGGCGCTGATGAACCCAAGCCGCGTGATTATGCTGAGTTATTGACAAAAATCGCATCACGCCCTGATGCACGTTTGATACAAACAGTCTTGCTGCGCTCATTAAGTCAGGCAGTGTATAGTCCAGATAATAAAGGTCACTTCGGATTGGCATTTGATGCTTATGCGCATTTTACGTCACCGATTCGTCGTTATCCTGATTTGTTAGTGCATCGGGCTATTCGTAAAATTTTGCGAGGGGAAAACAAGCCCGGCGTCGAAGATCCACAGTTTGCAAAATATGGCGAACATTGTTCGATGACAGAACGTCGTGCAGATGATGCAACCCGTGAAGCGGTAGATTGGTTGAAGTGCGAATTCATGCAGGATAAAGTGGGCGAGGAATTCCCCGGCATGATTACCAGTGTCACCAGTTTTGGTTTATTTGTAGAGTTGTCTGACATTTTTGTGGAAGGTTTGGTGCATATCAGCATGTTGCGTAATGATTATTACCAATTTGATTCTGTTAAGCATGCTTTGTCGGGTGAGCATACGGGTAAACGTTATCGCTTAGGTGATCCTGTGACAGTTAAAGTCATTCGTGTTGATTTAGACCAACGTCAAATTGATTTTGTGATTACAGAAGCGCTTGTTGAATCGCGTCAGCCTAAAAAGAAAAAGCCCAAGAAAAAATACATATGAGTGAAACAGTTTTTGGTTTACATGCGGTTTTAGCATTGCTAAGCAGACAACCTGAAAGAGTGATTCGCCTTGCTATATTAAGCGAGCGACACGATCAGAAAATGCAATCACTGCTTGATTTGGCAAAACAACGCAATATTAAAATTGAGTTGCTTTCGCGTGCTGCATTAGATCAGTTAGTTCATCAAGCTAATCATCAAGGTGTAGTCGCTTATTGTCATCCGGCGAAACGCTATGCAGAGCATGATTTACCACACCTTTTAGAAAATCTAACATCCCCTGCTTTCTTGCTTATCTTGGATGGCATTCAAGATCCTCATAATTTAGGTGCTTGTTTACGTAGCGCGGATGCCGCAGGCGTACATGCAGTGATCGCCCCTAAAGATAAATCGGTAGGTTTAACCCCCGCGGTTTGTAAAGTGGCGAGTGGCGCTGCAGAGACAGTTCCATTTATTCAAGTGACTAATTTAGCGCGCACGTTGCGTTTTTTAAAAGAACAAAATATATGGTTGTTTGGTGCAGCGGGTGAGGCCGAGCAAAACATCTATCAAGCAGATTTAAATGTCTCATTAGCTATTATCATGGGCGCAGAAGGCGATGGCATGCGTCGGTTAACGCGTGAACATTGTGATCTGTTGTTGCATATCCCCATGCAAGGGTCTGTGTCTAGCTTGAATGTGTCTGTCGCGACGGGTGTGTTTTTATTTGAAGCAGTTCGGCAGAGACAAATTATTTAATCAGTCCTCAGAAAATACAACCACCATGGAAGTTTAAAAATGGAAGTCCTATTTTTTTATTGCACATTATAACATTTTGTTTTGTAGCACACAGAATGCTGAAAAGGTACTTTTGCAATGTTAATCGACGCCTATTTTGAAAAGACTGCGTGCATATTAGAAAAAATCATGGATGGTAATGATTTAAAAAATATCAATACCACTTTAGTGAATATAATCGTCCATGATTTTCAAAATATGGGTTATCAAGATCCAAGTAAATTGCGTGAATACAGAGACTATTCATTTAGTAAAAATTCTTCAAAACAGCCTGAAGAAGCGTTACAGCTATTTCAAGAGTTTCTTCAACAAATTTCTACTCTCTCCACTTTAAGTCAGTCCTATTTATTAGCAATAGCCACCCTGAATGTAAATGGATACATACGAGAAAAAGCCATATGGAGGCTCGCTGAAGAAAATATTGAAATTGCTTTACCCTTTTTTTTAATAAGGCTAGAAGATAGAGTAGACAAAGTTAGCAGGGCAGCTAGGCAATGTTATAGAAATATTATATGGGGAAATGATTTAGCTTTTCTAACTCGTTTTTTTGAACAGCCATCCACAAAACAATTTATTAGAAAAAGCCGCTCATGGGACGCTAAAGTATATTTTTATGAAAATCGGTATCTGCCTGCGCAAGAGTTGCAAGATATAATTAACAATTTGGTAGTAATTGAAAACGATTTCAATAATGACGTGTTTATTAGCGGTAGTTTGCGCAGTTCGATTGTTAAAAAATTTTCGAATAGTCTTTTATTTTTTGATTTGGTTATGCAATCAAAAAGTGCAAAATTCAGAAATGAATCCATTGCACGCATACCGATTTCGCTGATTAACCCTGCTATTAATTATCATCTCACTTTATTAAAGAAGTTACCTCCTCTGTATGCGGGACAATTTCAGGTGAGAGTTGAAAACAATATTAATATTGTAGAACAGTCCCCTTCATTAGAAAATTTAATCTATCATTATATTTACCAAGGTTTCACAGTGAAACTCCTAAAAATGCTGAAAAATAACTCTGACATAGATATACCTACTATTTTTAGAGAGGCGCTTAAAAATGGAATGGTTATGCCCAATGTAATTAGAGGATTAGGTCAATACGGAGATGAAAAAGATATAACCACTATTTTACAATTTATTGATCATCCTAGACAAAAAATCAGGATAGGGGCGCTAGAGGGTTTGTATCGTGCGCACTATTCAGAATGGCGTAAAATTGCAACGAAGTTATTGGCTGATAATAAATATAATGTAAGAAAAATAGCAAGATATCTTCTAAATCAGCACTCTC
>DHJK01000188.1:0-243 GCA_002404295.1 Legionellales bacterium UBA4722 | reverse complement strand
GGATAGCAGTCGCTTTATGTTTCCCATAATCATAGCTAATAAAGGGTAATAAACATAACAGCATCAACCATCTCCCATAGGCACGAGAGGCTGAGCCTAGACCAGGGGCGCGTTCATTTGTTTTGTTGCGCAAGCAAGAAAGCATTAATATAAAAGCGATAGGCAGCCCTATCAAAAAAAACGTTAGCTTTAAATATATCCCTAGCGCTGTCTCTTATACACATCTGACGCTGCCGACGACTC
>DHJK01000080.1 GCA_002404295.1 Legionellales bacterium UBA4722 | reverse complement strand
GAGGTAATTATGATTTATAACATTAATTTAATTAAACAATGGTTGGCCACATGAAACTTAAATTTGATGCTACCCTTGCTTACCAACGCTCTGCTATCGACTCAGTCGTGCAAATTTTTGATGGCCAACCTTTGGCGGAATCTAGTTTTTCAGTTTCTTTAGCTTCTTATGATCTTATGGGTACTGTTCAAACAGATTTAGGATTAGGCAATCAGTTAACGTTAACTGATAAGCAAATTTTAGCTAATGTTAATAAAATTCAAGAGTCAAATAATATTCCTAAGGTAACCGAATTATTAGGTAGGCATTTCTCAGTTGAAATGGAAACTGGTACTGGGAAAACGTATGTGTACTTAAGAAGTATTTTTGAGTTAAATAAGGTTTATGGATTTACTAAATTTATTATTGTTGTACCTAGCGTGGCTATACGGGAAGGTGTATTGGCAAGTATCCATTTAACGAGAGAGCATTTTCGTACATTATATGGGAAACCATTTGATTCTATTGAGTATGACTCAAAGTCGCTGGGGAAAGTGCGTCAATTTGCAACTGCAAATACAATTCAAGTAATGGTAATTAATATTCAATCTTTTCAAAAAGACGTGAAAGATAATGATGAAATTTCCAGGCTAACTTCTGACCAATTAAAAAAATTGAATGTAATCAATCGTGAATCAGACAAGCTTTCGGGGAGAAAACCTATTGAGTTTATACAAGCGACAGCACCCATCGTTATTCTTGATGAACCACAAAGCGTTGAAGGGAATACCTTGCAAGGTGAAACTACCTCTAGTCGTGCTATTTCTCGATTAAATCCGCTAGTTACACTTCGTTACTCAGCAACACATAAAAATTATCATAATTTACTTTACAAGCTTAATCCTATCCAGGCTTACGATTTGCGTTTAGTGAAACGTATAGAAGTTGCAAGTATGCGAGCAGAAGATAACTCAAATGATGCTTATATCAAGCTTTTGTTAGTAGAAAATAAAAATTCTCTACGTGCAAAAATACAAATTAATGTATCAACCGGATCAGGGGTTACACAAAAGGCGATTTGGGTCAAAAAAAATGATGATTTGTTTTTGAAATCAAAAGAGCGCCAGGAGTATCAAAATGGCTACATCGTTCATAATATCATTTTTAGTCAAGGCGCGGAATGTATTGAATTTAGTAATGGTAAAAGAATAGCGCTTGGAGATGCTTTAGCCGGCTTAGATGAAGAAATTATGAAAGCACAAGTAAGAGAGACCATTGAGCAACATTTAATGAAAGAGTGCATGGTGAAAGGCAAAGGAATAAAAGTTCTTTCATTATTTTTTATTGATCGTGTGGCCAATTACCGAATCTATAACGCAGATGGAACAATCAGTCTGGGTAAAATTGGACACTGGTTTGAGGAATCATTTAGAGATTTAACTAATAAATCACAATATAAAGGACTGATAAATCATTCTGTAGAAGAAATACATGGTGGTTATTTTTCTAAGGATAAAAAAGGTGGTTATAAAGATACTTCAGGTACAACTAAAGATGATGATGAAACTTATCATCTTATTATGCGTGATAAAGAGGGATTGTTATCTTTAGAAAAACCATTGCGTTTTATCTTTTCACATACTGCATTACGTGAAGGCTGGGACAACCCAAATGTATTTCAAATTTGTACTTTAAATGAATCAAAATCACTAGATCGCAAACGCCAAGAAATAGGTCGAGGGTTGCGTTTGCCCGTCAATCAAAATGGTGAACGTATTCACGACGAAACCATCAATCGATTAACAGTAATTGCTAATGAATCTTATGAAGATTTTGCTCGCACATTACAAAAAGAATATGAAGAAGATTATGGAATTGAATTCGGTGCTGTGCCGCACGAGGCTTTTGCTAAATTGCTGCAAATCAGGAACGATCAAGAAGTACTTATAGGTCAAGAAAATTCTAAATTAATTTGGAATCATTTAAATAAAGTAGGTTACATCGATAAACAAGGACATCTTCAGGACTTATTTGATCCTAAAAACCGTGCCTTTAAGCTTGAAGTATTACCTGAATTTGATTCAATACGAGATTTAATTGTTGATGAATTGCAGCGATATGTATTTAAGGATCGCATTGTTAATGCTCGAGACAGAAAGCAGGTCAAGCTAACTAAAAGCGTCATGCTTGACCCAGCTTTTGAGGAGCTTTGGAAACGCATAAGCCAGAGAACTCGCTATCGCGTTTCATTCTCAACTAAAACTCTAGTAGATATCGCATCCAACCGTATTAGAGAGATGCCTAAGATATCTCCTCTTCGTATTGATATGGATAAAGTAATGATATCACCGACCCAAGCTGGAGTAACGACAAGTCGGGTGATGCAGTCAAAAGTATCTTATTTAACGGGAAAAAGTACACCACTTCCTGATTTATTAGCCTATTTACAAAATGAAACTGAGCTTACACGACATACATTGGTCGAGATTTTGTTAGATTCTGGCCGTCTTAATGATTTTGAAGTTAATCCACAAGCATTTATTACTATGGCAATTGCCGAGCTTAATAAAGCTCTAAATGATTTGATATTGAATGGGATCCATTATGAAAAAATTATAGGACAGCATTGGGAAATGCATAGATTAGTAAAAGATGATGAAGATGGGTTGCTGCGATATTTAAATAATCTTTATGAGGTTCAAAATAAGAATAAATCTCTCTATGATCATGTTGAATTTGATTCTGAAATAGAAAGAAATTTTGCGCGCGATCTTGATAGCAATGAAAAAGTTAAAGTCTTTGTTAAGCTGCCTGCTTGGTTCAGAGTGGATACACCTTTAGGCCCTTATAATCCAGATTGGGCAATTGTTTTAGAGGATGGTGACCAATTATATTTGGTTCGGGAAACTAAAAGCACCTTGGACGAAGATAAACGGCGCAAAGAAGAAAATGCAAAGCTTGCTTGTGGCCGAAAACATTTTAAAGCCATTGATGTAGATTTTGATGTGGCTGTTAGTTTCAAAGATGTACTTCACAAATTATCAATTAAATCATAAACGGGATGCGTATTTCGGTCTGGCTGAACATTTGCTTCAGTCTGAAAGCGTAGAATGAGTGAGGGACCTACCCTCTAGGCGGTAAGGGTACGGAACGTGCTACCAGCCGCCACTTTAATATTTAATTGATAATTTTCAAGCTGGGGTTGACCGAGTAAGCTAGGCCGCATTACTGCAGCCTAGCTTACTCGGTCAACCCCTACAATCAGTAATCTGTCTCTTATA
>DHJK01000146.1:6040-7990 GCA_002404295.1 Legionellales bacterium UBA4722 | reverse complement strand
AATTATTACTGAGTGACAAGAATGCGGACATTTATATCAATTTTTCTAATTCTCCTTTTTTCTAATTCACATGCTAACACTTTTTTTGATACCTTTTTTAAAGATAAAAACTATTACGAAATAAAACCAGATAATTCAATATTTCCCGCCACAAGGATTCCAGAAGGGAGAAATGTATTTATATTCGACCCAATTCACCGCCAATGGGCTGTTTATAATAAAGAGGGAAAACAAGTAGGCTTGGGTCATGCCGCCGGAGGAAAAGATTATTGTCCTGATATTAAAAAACCCTGCCGCACTGTTGTAGGCGAATTTACTGTATTTCGCACAGAAGATGCAAATTGCACTTCAAAAACTTTCCCCATTGATGAAGGCGGCGGGGCGCCAATGCCGCATTGTATGTTTTTCTATAAAGGGTATGCTATTCACGGTTCTACGAGTGCATTAAATAAAAATGCAAGTCATGGCTGTATTAGAGTTTCAAAAAAAGCTGCCGCGTGGATAAATACTAATTATATTAGCCCAGGCAGCATTGTAAGAGTATCACCCTATGAAGAAGAAAAGTTTTTTTCATAGGCTCGCAGGAGGTCAAAGCAAGAGCAGGCAAAATACAGGTGCTTCTCCATTTTTCAAGCCGCGGGTCCCACGTTATCTGAAAGCCAACCTGACTATTAATTAGAATTCAAAATAGAACTGCTGAAGCCACTGATACTTTTTGCACATATGAACGTGGCATTATGCCCAATAATGCCATGTTTGTAGAAGATCAAAATTAGAGAAAGCTAGCAACATCTCATTTTTTTAAGACCATCAAAACAAGATGATTTGACACCTAATTCGTCCTCCATCAACTGTTGTAATGCTTTTTTTTCTGTTGGTGGTATCATTTCCTCAAACAACTGAAGTGACTTTGTTTTACCTGCTTTATTAAACATAGATAGCCAACAGTCACGTCTGCCTAGACCTAATGTAAAAAATGGTGGATTGCTCTCAGGGTGCGCCTTTTTATAAGACGCCACCCAGCCAGAAATTATTCTTATTTTTGATACATTGATAGAGATGTTAGATTCTTTGTAATAATATTCTAGAAAATCTTGAAGTATCGCTTCTTTTTTCTTTGTTAAAGGATTGTCTTTCCAGTCTGAAGAAATTTTATTTATACGTTGAACAATCAGCCCATAAGGCGTTAGCTTTGCATAGTTATCATAAATACAAGTGTTAGGATTATATGCATCGCTTTTTTCTTCTTTGGCTTGTTCAGTTTCTCTTTGAAAACCTAGAATATTTTCATGAGGAACACCCGCATTTCTAATAGCCGCATAGCTAGATTTAATATTTTTTTCGTTTTTATAATCGTGAATAGAGACATACAGCCATGGTTCTTTACGTTCAACTTGCGTGAAACCAGAAATGCTACTATTAATACTGTTTTTTAGATTTGGATATTCTCCTTGTTTAGCTTTGATTATCCATCTTCCCTTAATAGCAGGCTCTGGGATTACGGTGGAATTTGGCGGCGCTATCTTTTTTTTGTTATTACCAACTACCACTGCTGCCAAGACAGGGGCTGGCTTTCCGCTTACTGTTGGATAATCCTGACCTCTCACTTGCTTAGGAAGTTGACTTACACTAGGCTTATCAACAATCGATGAAGAAAAGGGGGCCGCTGTCGCCTTTACCTCTGGGTATTTTTCCCTACCTTGACGTGCTAGCATCACATTCTCCTAACATATTGATTAACTATTGATATTACAAAGTGTTCTTATATAAATTTATTATCTAAATCAGAAGTCATATAAATAAAATTGTTAACACATAGGTCAACGTAGGCAGAAATAATACAATTAATATTCTAAAATGTCAATTCAGCCTAATTTTTGATGAAAAGAGTCCGTTAAAAAAAAATTTGATAGCTTCAAGTTAAATGGAAGAAAAATTCAATTTCACATT
>DHJK01000146.1:0-5996 GCA_002404295.1 Legionellales bacterium UBA4722 | reverse complement strand
TCTTGACTTTCTCCCATAAAAATATAAAATATAGTTTATATTCACATCATCAACCCGTATGATTATTTAGCAGCTTCCTCTATTTACAAAGAATATCAACACATTGCGCTGAATATATGTGATATACGCAACATGTCAATTGGAAAGTTAAAAGGTAAACACTTGCTAGCAATGGGCAAAAGGTTTGGCATTAAGGGCGAAGCCGTCGTCACCGCCATTGAATCACTCGGAAAACAATTACCAAAAGCATTAGAAGCTGTGGAAAAATCACCTATTGGCACACCTCTTTTACGAAAAAAGCTCATTGAGAAAATGGAGAAACGATGGAAAGGCAGTTTTGCGTTAACTGGATAGCGATTGTTGAAGAAGCAAAGCAAAGACGACGAACGCAAAAGTTAACACAGGTACGATTAGCAAAATTGGCGGGCGTCAGCACGCCTACTATTTCACACTTTGAAAATGGTAAAAAAGATATTCAGCTATCTTCTGTTATTAACATTCTTACTGTTCTTGGGATGAATGATCAGCGCACCCTCACTTTCACCCAGCAAGATGAACACTATGAATCTAAGTGGGATTCAATTCTCTTTAATGGAAAAGAGGGTGATAAAGTGATTCGATGCTCAATTACCAGCGAAGCGCTAATAGACTATTTTCAAGGGGATAAAAAAAGCCTTATTAAAGTATTTCAAACTCATCGTAACAGCATTCAACATGCTGCACGCAGAAAATATTTAGCGGGAGATAATGAGGCAGATGGCTCTATTCTATTAAAAGCAACTGATTTTGAATAAGAGCCACTACCATAAAGTACTTAATAAATGTTAAATAGTAATGATGCAATAGGTTGTTTATTTGCATAAAATAACACAAAATAACCCCAATGAAAAAGACAATATAATTGAGATACTCGCATGACACACCCTATGATAGATGTCGCATTAGATATAGACGGCGTGATCATCGCACAACATTTAAGCACTAATTATGACAGCTTTTCTAATCCAAAGCATTCTGAACTTATCCCTACATCATGGCGTCATTATCATAAAAATAATATAATCCCTCTCAATTTAAATGGCATAGTTTACTATTTTCTTTTAACGCCCAATGCGTTAGAAATGCTGCAATATCTTTTCATCAACCTTCGTCAATATATACGTGTTTCTGTTTTTTCAGCAGGACCTGAAGATAGAAATCGCCGCTTGGTTGACATATTAAAAGAAAAAGTAGCGAGTAACGCGGGCGTTAATCCAAGCAGCATTAAGTGTAACGTTTTTTCTATAGGGGACTGCACACCCTTACCAGAAGAACACGCATTACAGCCTAACTCGAATAACAACCCACACATACCAGATGGATCTAAGCTTTGGTGCTATGGAGCACATTATAAAAAAATCTTATCTACGGTTTTTGGCAAGGACATTTCTAATGTCATTTTAATCGATAATAGTTATGAAGTAATGACTCGATATGAAACAGATCATCACTTAAAAGTACCTACTTTTGATTCTTTTTCTGGTCTTGATTTTGAAAAGTATCGAGGAGGAAGAACATCCCAAAATAATCGACGTTATTTAAGCTATCTGTTTTTAGGAGAGCCACAATTTTATAGTGGCAATTTAGCTTGCTTGATTGCCGGCATGATGGCAGAAATAGTCACATGTGTCATGGAATTAAATATATCCGCATCCAGCGCCCTCAAACTATTACAAATTTGCCCAGAAACCAACAAATACAAACCAGCTATTATCACTAACCCGATGTACGAAAGATATAATCCTGATGCATGTTACCGAGGTTATTTAATACTATCTAGAATTCGCCCTATACAACTATTCTCTCCTTATCCTGATTTTGCTTTTGAAACACTGAAATTGTTGCGTGATCAATACAATGGTTTTATCAAAGATGCTCTTATCACGGCAACACAAAAATATTGGCCGACCTATATCTATCACCATATCAGTCAGTATTATGGCATTGCATTAGAAAATAATTTATTACCCGAATTTGACGCCGCCTCCCCAACAATCACTATAAATAATGGCGATATCACATCAGACAAACTATCAGTAACAACTCATCCACCAGCAATCGAGCAACCCCAATCCAACGTTGCTTATCCAATAGCTGCCCCTATTACCCCTCACCTAGAAATCAAAACCCAGCCCATAGTAGTAAAACGCCGTTCAATTTATCTTGATGGTGTAACACTCTCACAACAGGGATTATTTTCTAACAATAGAACAACGGCAACTTCTCTCCCCTTACAAGATCACCGCCCCACCCCTGATACGCCCAAGCATGAAGATGCAAACGCAATGGCAAAGTGCTGTGTCATGTTGTAAAAATAACATTTACCATCTCAATAAGTTAAACTGTGCAGGGAATTTATTTCTCACTATTCATATAAGGCAGACATCTTAACAAACTACTGCAATAACAATTGCGTAATCCAAACTGCCGACAGTATTCCGACGATATCCACTATAATGCTAGCCGGAACCGCATGTCTATTTTTTTGAATATTTGCCGCGCCAAAATAAAGCGCTATCAAATAAAAAGTAGTATCGGTTGTGGATGCAACGATCACTGCCAAATGAGAAATAAAACTATTACCTCCTTGCGTATGCAAAAGATCGGCTACGACTGCATTTGCAGCACTCGCTGAAAATGGGCGCAAAATAGCGATGGGCACTATTTCTGGTGGAATACCCAATTTAGTGAGAAAAGGTAAAAGCGCTTGATTCAGCAAATCAAATGCGCCGGAAGCGCGTAGCATGCCGATTGCGACTAGCATTGCAATCATAAAGGGAACAACACGTATAAACGTAGGAAATCCTTCTTTAGCACCTTCTACAAAAGCATCGTACACGGGCACCTTGCGGCAATAAGCATAAAATGGAATGCCCACTAAAAATAGTAAAATTAACACATTACCCAGTTGTTCAGAGATAGCTGCTATTGTCATTGGGTAGCTCCTTCTCTTTGCACTATTTCCAACGGTCTATATCCGCTGAATCGCTGTAAAATTTTAGAGATAACAATGGCCGCAATCACCGCACACAATGAACTTAATACAAAAGGCATAATAATATCCGTTGGATGTAATGCACCTGTTGCTGCTAGTAATGCAATGGCAGTTGCAGGCACGAGTTGCAAATTACTGCTATGCAAAGCAAGAAACGTACACATCGTATTGGTAGCAACACCTGGATAAGGATTCAATTTTTCTAATTCAGCCATCGCGCGCAAACCGAATGGCGTTGCGGCGTTATTTAATCCTAATATATTTGCAGCCATATTCATGGCAATGGCGCCCATGGCAGGATGATTGGCAGGCACATCGGGGAAAAGCCATCTCAACAACGGTCGCAACCCCCTGGTGAGCAGATGAATCAATCCAGCTTGCTCTGCAACTTTCATAATGCCTAACCATAACGCCATTACACCCGTTAATCCTAAAGCAAGCGTAAAAGCAAATTTAGCACTGTCGGTAATGGCCAAAATGACAGCAGGAATTTTCCCGGTGAATACACCAACGACTACAGAAATCACCATCATCAAAAGCCAGATAAAATTTAGCATAAAAAGCCTCAGGTAAACGTGAAAAATATTCTGGCAGCTATATTATCAAAAATATATAATTTAGGCTAATTTTAAAGATCCCTCGCAGGCGGGAACCCATTGTCAATTATATCCTATCTGCAATACTTCCCGATAATTCAATTTATAGCGTGCTTTTTTAAAACACGATGCTATAATCCCCGACCTTTTTAAAAATATAACATCCTGAGGCGACCCGTGACCTTTTACTGTGGACTTGATTTCGGCACCAGCAACTCCACCATCGGGGTCGCCGACAGAACGACGTGTCGGCTCATTTCTTTAGAAAACAATAAACCTACCTTGCGTTCAGCTATTTTTTGCGACACTGAAATGAAACAATGGGAATTTGGCCAGGAAGGGATTGATCATTACTTAGAAGGCATCCCAGGCCGTTTAATGATGGCATTAAAATCAGTCTTAGGCTCTTCACTCATCGACGATAAAACTGTTATTTTTAATGAATACATCCCTTACACAGATGTGTTACGTCATTTCATTCAGCATATAAAACAAAAAGCGGAACAAGCAATAGACGCTGAGTTAACAGAAGTCATCATGGGAAGACCTGTACACTTCCATGACCATGATGAAGTCAAAGACAAGCAAGCACAAAAAACGCTTGAAAGCATCGCGCACGCCGTTGGATTTAAAGAAGTGCATTTTCAATATGAACCCATTGCTGCTGCTATAGCTTATGAAACCGCGATCGAAAAAGAACAACTCGCATTAATTATTGATATGGGCGGCGGCACATCTGATTTCACCGTCATTCGCCTTTATCCTGGGCAAAAATCAGCAAATCGATCCAACGATGTTTTAGCCAATTGCGGAATTCACATTGCAGGCACTGATTTCGATCAACGCTTAAGTCTAAATACGATTATGCCATTACTCGGCATGGGGTCATTGATTCGCGGCTCCAGCTGCGATATCGAAGTACCCTCTATGTTTTATCACGATTTAACAACATGGCATACGCTAGGTAATTTATACACCCCAACCCACATTGCCCACGTGCGCTCTGTACAGTCCATAGCACACGACAAAATCGCCCTAGAGCGACTGATTCATGTTTTAAAACTGCGAGCAGGACATCATATTTTAGATTCTGTGGAAAAAGCCAAGCAACAATTAAGCGATATAGAAAAAATAAAAATGGATTTATTCTTTATTGAATCCAGTTTAGAAATAGACATTTTACGTACTACATTTAATACGGTTATTGATGATCATATCAATAGCATCATTCAGAGCATTCAACGAACCATTCAAGAAGCAGGCGTTAAATTTTCTGACATCAATGCTATTTTTTATACCGGCGGCTCTACAAAAATCCCCGCGATACGTGAAAAAATTAATTTATTATTTCCGCAGGCGGAAATTGTGCAGGGCGATGCTTTTGGTAGTGTTGGGTTGGGGTTAACTATTGATGCGCAAAGGAAATACGCATAATAAAAATATTACACTATACTCATACTATCCTATTAACTTATATTGCATTATTACTATACATTATATATAATATTGCCTTTAATAAAAACGAGGCGATGCCCACATGCTACATACAACAACTGATGAAACAACAAATACAACAAGTTACCCGAATTATATTAACCCTGATGCGGTTTGCAACGTATCACTTGATGAGTTTTTGGTAGGTGCCGATTTTCCCACTGTTAGTATTGACCCTCGCTCAGATTTCCAACCAACTATAAATTTTGATAGCATGGAAAATAATGAATTTTCGCTCTCAGTTAATGATGCAGACGAATCAAAAGAGACAAGTGACTTATTTAAAACAGCAATTGAGTTATCCTTGAAAACTTCACCTACTACCGGGCCAGCACAGGAGGCTAAGCAAACTAAAGCTCATGATATTGCAAAAGCAGATAAGTCGAGCATTTCCAGCTATGTTGCTAAAGCCTGTCATAATGCTGCTGTCGGTTTAACTAATACTGCTTTTACCATCTTTAGTAGAGTAAAAAATAGCATAGCCATATCAGTATCAGCTGATATTACGCCTACTATTAATCCTGATTATAGTGCACTAGAAGACATTGAAGATAATACTTCCAATGATCTGGCTAGCTCCAAAACTTCCTATCAGAATGCCTCCCAAATGCGCCGATAATACACATATAAATATCTTCTAAATATTCACCATTTATTCTCAACATTAAATATAATGAATACATTGGTGAATAACCACATCAAAATAAGTCATTACACACGTAAATTATAATCGCGTAGAAGCAAATTTTCTAAGACGTTTTTTATTACTGAAAACATTGCAGATCCCTTCTCCATATTATCAGACATAGACGCTAACAAAATTAGGGGCTGTTGACAATTCAGCCCCTATTACACTTACTATATATTTATAC
>DHJK01000116.1 GCA_002404295.1 Legionellales bacterium UBA4722 | reverse complement strand
CAATAATATTCGTTTGTTTAGTGTATATATCTATTTTCAAAATTTTTAATTTACAAGAAAAAATAGAAAAAGCGCAGGAAGATCATCTCAGATCTATGCAAGGTAGAGCGTATGACTCTTTCCAACAGTACAAGAAAGAACATAGAACCGCTAAAAAAATCGATGTATTGTATTAGGAAAAAATGTATTCAATTGATTTTTACATTCGAGTTTTACCGGTTGGATGAACTAACTATTGATGTTGAATAAGGTTGAAGAGAGGAATATACGGGTTTGTTACTACAAGTGAAAAATTTTTAATTTTGAATAACTATAGAGGTAAGTTCTCATGAACATAGCGAAAGAATTTTTATATTTTATGATTTTTATGCTCTTTACGGCAATTGTTGTAAATCAATTACCGCCTATTCATCAATTAATACCGATCAACACCCCAATAGGAGTTATTTCCTTTTCAATCGCATCTATTATTAAAATTTTTGGTACCATTACACTAGCTATTCTTTTATTTTTCTACATTAAATCACGCGATCCAATTCTTTTATTATTATCTCTTGTAGTTGGTCTTGTAACTTTTAAATGGTTTTGATAATGACATGATTGCGAGTGTGTTAAAGAAAGAATCCAAAATAATTTAAGCCATTTTGACCAAAGCAAGGTGTTTCGTCGATTAGCTTGGGATAAAGAGCCTTCCAAAGGCGTAGGAGTTTCCTTCGATTCTCCAATCAAGTGGGGTAGTCAACCGCTGGCCAAAATTGAAAATCTAAACAAAAAATAATGAAATGAAGACGAGTAAAACATGATTCAAACTCAAATAGAAAAACAAATACCAAAGAAATTAACTAAGAAGAAAAATTTTTCACAGAAAATTGCAAGCTTAGCTGGAAGTATTGTATCTAAGAAAGGCCATGTGAGTACCATTGATTTGTTTCTTGAGATTGGCTGGCTTAAACTAGATAAGTTGAATGATTGGAAACTGGGTAAAATTCCCTATCTGGAGCGAGTGATTTCTGCAAACTTAAGTAAAATATCAAAAGCAATGAAGGAGCTGAAATCGTGGGCTACTCATTCAAAATTAAAACCTAGCTTTACTGGTTACAAACATAAAAACAATAGGCTGAGATTTAGTAAGACAGGCCAGTTGAATATAGAAACCGCTTACAGTACACATTATATCTTGATTAAAACTGACCAATAAATAATTATTAAAATATAACGTGGAGATGTGACAAATGACGCTATTGAAAAAAAGAAAGTTCAAAGTCGATAAAGCATTCCAACCACTCTCTGAAGATGAAGGGGATGAATTTTATCCGAATGGAATATTTGTGTTTAACATTACAAAGCTTATGACTTTTATCAAAGCCAATCCGCATATATTTCAACAAGAAGAAGTTGAGGTAAAAACGGTCAGAACATTTCCATCTAAGAACTTGAATGACTTAACAATTCAAAATGCTAATATTTCAGAACCCATTGTCATGGCTGAAATTTCGCCCGATAGATTCAATGTTATTGACGGTAATCATCGACTAGAAAGAGCTTACCGCGATGGAGAAAATACAATACCTGCCTACAAAATAAAAGCGGAACAGCACGTTGCATTTTTGACCTCTGTCGCTGCATATAAAGATTATATTGAGTACTGGAACTCAAAAATCGGCAAGTAACACGCTCTCTGTTTTAGGGGCGTTAAAACTGTGGGTGCATTTCCCCTAGGCGAGACTATGCCGCTAATGCATAAAATAGAACAAAATATAATTAAATCATTCAATGAGATTAGATATGCCAAACAATAATCAGGTTAACTTTCCACCACTGACGATGCTCCCTTTATTATCGCATGCTATTGAAGGTGGGTTAGACGCGTCCAAAGAGCAATTAGCAAACTTACTACAAGCTGAAAACAAGCCCTATGTTTTAGATGATGTGATTGTTAATAGAGTAATCAAATCATTCACAGAGCAATTGAAAACAATTGTAAATGGTAAAGCCATGTGTGCTTATTGGCGAAAAAATAATAAGCTTACTCCTCAGCATGTTAAGACAATCTTTGAAATGGAAGCTAATATGGCGGAAATGGAAAAAATCACTCAGCGAATACTATTTTTAACCGAGCATTATAAAGACCATACCATTGATAAAATACTTGTTATGAAGGATGACGAGCTAGCTTTAGCGTATTTAAACGGAAAATTATACTCACCTACAGATTATATACCTCCTTCAGAAAATACTGATTATCAGCGAAAATCCTTTACGTTTCCGCCTAACGTCACTTGCCAGCAAAATAAAATAGCGAGTAAAGGAGAAAGATATACATTCCGTCATGCTGAATGGGGAGAAATCGGTCGTATCGATGTGGTACCACACGGGACTCAATCGCAAATAAATACTTATGCGGTTGCTGGCGATCCACGTGACCCGCTGACAGATCTACGTAATAGCTTGTTTCGCACGATTGCTATTGAATTTAATCAGGCTTTAGAAGAAAAATACGGCGCAGGGACGGGAACGGCCGAACTCCCACATTTCGATGCAAAATCAGATGCAAAAATGGTAGAAAGTAAAATCATGGTTTGTTTAACATGCGATGCACCTGTTGTATTTTTAATATTTGCACACGATGCATACGCAGCAGACCAGCTTGAAGACTATGCGAGGATGATGTACTCAAAAATAGATGAACTTAAGCTACCGACTTGGGTCATTGGCGCAGAAGAAGAGTTGATACCTGATAAAGAAGGTTTGGCGCTTATTTTACAAACATGGCCTAAGCGTAAAAAAGCTGAGAAAATTAGCTCATTACTCTTTGAGCCTATGTTATATAAATTGCAGAATGGTCATTGTAAGTAATTTATAGGGTATAAACTTAAAAACCAAGTAGGTGTAAAAAACACTACTTTTTACGACAATAGGTATTCTTGCAACTCATTGCGATGCCCTTAATGCGTAGCACGTAAAATGAGAAAAATAAATAGTCTAATTTGACTTAAAAATAGAGTGAGACTTATTGAATAAACCAGTATAATTCTTGTTTCTAAATCAATAAGGGAATTAGCATGACCAAAGCCGAGTTAATTGCAATGATTGCAGAAAAATCAGAAATCACTAAACAGCAAGCTGAAGCTGCTTTTAAAGCAACATTTGATTCTATTGCCGAGATTCTTGCAAAGGAGGATAAAGTCATTATCCCTGGATTTGGCGGCTTTGCGGCAAAGAAACGTGCTGCACGTAAAGGACGTAATCCATCTACGGTATAAGCCGGGATACGTGTT
>DHJK01000183.1:3522-9148 GCA_002404295.1 Legionellales bacterium UBA4722 | reverse complement strand
GCTTAGTAAGCCCCTTCCCCCTCCGGGGGAAGGAAGGGAAGGGGGAATAAAAAATACATTTTTTAACATATTAATTGTTTATTTTAATCTTAAAGAAAAAAATTAGAACATCAATACTAAAATTTTATGCTGATCAGTATAAAACAGAGAAATAATTTGAAAAAAGCGTATTTTTACTCCCCCTTCCTTACCTTCCCCCGGAGGGGGAAGGAATGTGTTCAATAGCGCCGATTAACCGGACGCTTGTGCGCCGCAGCAGGGAATGACACATCGAGGGGCCACGGACCACGATTAATGCTTTATTTACATTCTCGCAGTTACATGATAGTATACAACGTATACGATGCATACTGAGGAACCTATTATGTCACATGCACGCCATCCAGCTGTCACGCTTAGCGTAAGAGTACCTGCAAAAGCGCGTGACCAACTTGAAGAATTAGCACGTTCTACGGGTCGAACCAAATCATTTTTAGCAGCTGATGCTATTCAGTGTTACTTGGAAGCTCAAGCTTGGCAAATCAAAGCTATAGAGAAATCTGTTAAAAAAGCCAATAGCAAAAAGGCTAAATTCATTGATCATGAAGAAGTGTCCAACTGGTTAAAAAGCTGGGGAAGTGATAAGGAGCAGGAACCACCTAAGTGAATATTCAATGGTTAGAAGATGCTATTTTTGATTTAAGAGCACTTCGCATGCACATTGCACAAGACAAACCATCGGCGGCGCACCGCACTGCTGAGCGCATACGGACGGCCGTTAGTTATTTGTCTACGCATCCCGCTATGGGTCGGTTAGGCCGTGTTCCGGGTACTAGAGAACTTGTTGTAGTTCCAACTCCATATATCATACCGTATAGAGTGAAAAATAAATCAATTCAAATTTTAAGAGTGTTACATATTGCAATGGAATGGCCGGATACATTTTAAACTTTCATTCTTATTATGAACGTGTTTATATCTATGCCCGTTTTTTTATTAGGGGCAGAGTCCATACATGTCAACAGCCCTTAGTGTTGGGCAACAGAAGCTCTAAAATCTATAGAGTCTGTTTTTTTTGTAGGGCGTTCTTCATTAAAACTATTAACACTCGTGCCACGTGGAGTCGGAGGATAAAACATTGTTGTCCATAAGTAGCTGGAGGAGAATTTATTCCACCAAGAAGTAGAAGGAGATCTTGCAGCAGATTCAGATGATGAATCAGTCGATGATGGTGAAGGAGTAGAAGGCTCTCGTGAAGGAGGTAGTGGTGAAAGAGGGTTTAGAGGAGAGGGTGGTCGTGGAGAAGAGGGTGTAACGACTAATAAAGGAGAGAGTGGAATCTGAATAGATTTATTATTTGTTCTTGTTTCTGCAGAGTCTAATTTTGTTCTTTCATTAATAAGATTATTTGATCCAATTACCAAGGGAGGGCTTGTTGGAGAAGGATCTGGTGTTTTATTGCAACAGATATAATTTTTTATTTTACTACAGATATCAGTGAGCACCATTAATCCTGCAAAGCCTGTAATAACAAGAATTACTTTTACTGCTTTTTCAGAATGACTATCTTCCTTATCAAATAATCCATCTAACGTACGACCAATACGAGAACAAATTCCATCAATCCCAAAGCATTTAGCAAATAATGTAACCGTTGTTGCAGCAATATTAAATCCAGTTAATGTCAATTTAGCACTTACAAATAAATGTAAATGTGTGACGAAAAAAGCAATAGCGAGGAGGCTTAAAAAAAAGCCGAAAAATGAGCCTTCATATTCATGATGTCTGTCTTCTTTCTTTTTTTTGAAAAGTCTTGGAAGGTATAAAATAGATTTAGAAAAATAATCTGCGCCAGACATAAAAAGACTTGTGACGAGAGAAATAAAAATAGTAGATGCGATGGGTGGAGGACCTCCTGTAACAAAGGTAATGACACCTGTGATATGCATGATGGGTATGCCAAAGTAAAGAAGGCTGCAACCCATGCTTGCACCTATAATGGCGGATGCAATGAGACAAAATTGTTCGAAGAGGGGGCGGCGTCTAATACCGCTAAACCGATTACATAAACCTGCAATAGCACCCGTTGTGACGGTGGTCGTGCTTAGAAAAGTAAAAAATGTGATAGACGGTAATGTGAGTGCAAGTGTAATGCCGCCGATCAATCCAATAATAATACCGGCAAGAGTGAACCAACGTTCTATGGTTGTTTTCTTCTTCTTAGTTGGATCGGGTTCTTGAAATTGATCAATCGTGCCAGCAATATAAGTGGCATTTGAAAAGAGATGCGAGACAACTGCAGCAGTGGAAAATATCGTTAAAATCAATTCATCAAAAAATAACTCTGCAGGAGTGGCAGTGGTAAATATCGTTGAAATGACGTTATCAAATACTAATTCAGAAGGAAAACCAAAGCACAAAAATAAAATAATGAAACCGCAAGAAACGGTTGAAACAACCAGGCCCGCTCTGCAGTAATGGTTTAAATCGGCTATTTTTTTCCAAGATGGAAAGTACATGCATTCCTCGTTATTTATTATCGCATTTGAATGCTTGATTTTTTTCTAATGTAATGTAAAAATGACCGCGTAAACATTAGGGGTGCCTTATTTTATACAAGGCTGAGAGGATAGTCCAACCCTTGAACCTGATCTCGTTAAAACGAGCGGAGGAAAATGTGATACTGACAGATGTGTTTGGTTTTATTGCTTTTTTTACTTCAGTCATTGGCTTGTTACCGCAAATTATCAAAGCCACTCAAACGCGATCTACGCAAGATATTTCTATGGCAATGTTGATCAATTATCTTATTTGTTCAATAGCATGGATTATTTATGGTAGTTGTTCAAATTCAATTTTCGTATTATCCAGTAATTTGTTAGGATCGTTAAGTAGTTTGACACTTATTTTTCTTAAACTGTCTTTTGATAAAGAGAATGTGAATGTCGTCAACAATGATTAGCACTTTGATTAATTATCAGGAATACCGTTCCATTTTATGTTTGAATGGCACGCTTCCTGAAGCTGATTTTTTTAATTGTGATTTGCCGATTATTGCAGCGGATGGCGCAGCAAATATGTTGATGAAAATGGGTGTGAAGCCGGATCTGGTGGTTGGTGACTTAGATGGTGTTGATGCTTCATTGCTTGATCAGGTGGAATCGCTTTATATTTATGATCAGAATTTTTGTGACTATGAAAAAGCATTAGATTATTTGGAATCTAAAAATTTACTTCCGTGTATTGTTGTGGGTTTGAACGGCGGTTGCTTAGATCATATATTAAATAATGTTAATATTTTTATGCGATCGAGTAATGTTTTGTATGCGCCGCCTTTGTATGGCTGTACTTTAAGTAAAGGTAAGTATAAGTCATTTGATTTGCCGCTGGATACGAAAATATCGATTATTGGTATTCCTGCAGCGGAAGTGACAACACAAGGGTTCAAATGGGATTTGAAGAGCTCTCAGCTTTCTTTTCCAGGGGTGAGTTCTTGTTTTAATAGAAGTGTAGAGGATACAGTCCAGATCAAGGTGCACGATGGACGAATTTTAATTTTAATTTATTGTAACTTTTCCGTGATTACATAGCTTTAATCGTTAGCGCGTCTCGATCCTCGTCATTGCGAGCGCGAGCGAAGCAACCTAGTCTTTCAAGGATGATTAGAATCATTGAAGCTCAAAAGCAGCGTTGAAAGACTAGGTTGCTTCGCTCGCGCTCGCAATGACGAGGATTGAGGCGCGTTCACGATTTAAGATAGATTCAAAAACTGTCCTATCATCTTTATCAAAAAATCAAAGTCTGGATTGAAAGTTAATCGCTGATAATGATGCGATGATAATTTTAATTTAAATAACCATTCATTAAAATGAATCTGATTCGGCGTAAATTCACCATAAATAGTGTGATCTTCTTTTTGAATGAGACTTGTCAAAGGGTAATCACCATTCTCACCATAATGTGAGTTTTGAGGTGAAATAGGCAGCGCAAGATGCGAAAAATCACGTATCCGTAGAAGTGGGTAGGATGTATGGCGCTGCGTGATACGTGGATTAATGGCGGTATCAAATTTATTCCCATAAAGCACCAGATGATTTTTTGGATTCTTTTGTTGTTGAAAATAATCCAACGCTGCACGACTACAGACTGTATTATCATTCTGAGCAAGCGCAAATAACAAAGGCAAGCAAGACGGCTTTTCTTTTTTAATAGCCGCAGCTAAACGATGCACCTGATACACCGCCTTAAAAGGAATTGAAGAATATTTTGCATAATCTAACGTTTCATTGGGATCTTGATAGAGCCAAGCTGCCCGTGGCCATGCCCAACTGAGTGCTTTATACCAGTTAGAGATGCCCGCGAAAACAGAGTTTATTTTTAAAGCAGGTGCTAGCAGTACGATTCCTGCGATTCGGTCAGTTTCTTGCAAGCTATGATAGAGCGCAAGGCTGGCACCGGTAGAATAGCCTATTAAAAATAGCTGATCGACTTCCTGCGAAAAAGTAGCAATCCCATAGCGCACCGCTTGCAACCATTGATGGTAATCTACGTTTAATAAATCGCCAGGTACAGTGCCATGACCGGGCAATAAAATGGCTCTGGTGAGTACACCCTGTCCTTGTAGTTGCAAGCCAATATCTTGCATAGTGAGCGGTGAGTCGAGTAAGCCATGGATTAATAATGCGCCACATTTGGCAGGTTGTTCCGGCCGTAGTTCAAAGGGGGCATTTGCCGTGATAATATGCTCAGCATGGGCTGTATTCAAGTCAAGGCGATGTTGGGAAATGAGTGTTTTGCACTCAGTAATATAGTCAGTAAAGTTTAAATTAAGATCATAAATAGGGTGTTGTATTTGAGGATCTTTGAATAATCCAGACTGAGTATGATACATAAGCTATGACCCGTGACCATAATCAATTATAATAAATCAATCTTAATGAGTATGAGTTATGAATACAATTATTTTGCGTTTAATGATTTTCATGATGTTTTGTTTGCCTATGCAAGCAAGGTGTGCTCAAGGCATAGGTCATTTTGCTGGAGAGTTGGTTGAGCCTGTGACTATTCTTTCTAATTTCATAAGCACGGGATCTTTTATTGTAGGTGTTATGCTATTAGTTTCTGCATTAATGCGTTATATGCAGTACCGTGTCAACCCGCTTGCGTCTCCAATTAGTACGGTCATTGTATTGCTTGTTCTTGGTATTATGTTAGTGTCCTTGCCCTTTGTTTATTTGCTCATAGGGGCAGGGATTCCGTTTTCTATATTTGGTAGGTCCTATGGATAAATCTATTTTAAAAATTTTTATGCTATTTGCGTGTGCTTTTGTGTTGTTGGGTTGCCAACAAAAGCAGAGTTACGATTATCTTATGCAACATCCTGAAGTATTACAAAAAGAATATGAACAGTGCCGAGCTCAATCTACTGCGCAATGCGATGAAGTGGTGCGTGCGGCGGAAGATTTCAGATTGTTGGCGCAGCAACGTGCAGAAAATGCTGAGTTGATGGGGTTGCAGATTATGCAGGCGCAGCAGGCTGGGGATCAGAAAAAAGTTGACGTATTGTATGCGGTAGTGAGAGCGACTAGCGCAGAGTAGATTGAAAAGATAACAGCTACCTCATTTCACCGTCGTCATTGCGAGCGAA
>DHJK01000183.1:0-3516 GCA_002404295.1 Legionellales bacterium UBA4722 | reverse complement strand
TACTAAGCTTTGCTTTCGAGCTGGATTGCTTCGCTTCGCTCGCAATGACGACGGTGAGATTGAGCTATTTTACTTGAATTATTTTTCATCGATGATAAGGATGATTCTGCAAAATACTCACCGCTCTATACAATTGTTCTGCAAGAATAATCCTCACTAACGGATGAGGCAAAGTCAGCGGTGATAATGACCATTTAGTTTCTGCTTTTTGTAAACAACGATGAGATAACCCATCCGGCCCGCCTACTAGTAAATCAATATTCCGTCTACCACCCTGCCAATTTTTTAAATTAACAGCGAGCTCTTCCGTGCTCCACATCTTTCCCTTGATTTCCAGTGCAATCACATGCGTATTTGGCTTGATCGCAGCAAGTAATTTATCGCCTTCTTGCTCGATGAGTTGCTCACTCACCGAATTTTTAGTGCGCTTAGCGGCTGGAATTTCTACTAATTCTAATTGGCATGAAGGAGGAAAGCGCTTGATGTAATCAGAAAATCCTTGCTCAACCCAAGCGGGCATCTTCGTACCAATAGCAAGCAACCGAATTAGCATATTATTTTCTTTCACTATAAAGATGATGTTTAACTATATAATCGTAAATACTGTCCGGCAAGAGACCCTGTGGATTTTGGCCTTTTGCAATCATGTCACGCAGGGTTGTCGCTGCAATGTCTATCGATGTGTCTGCATGAACGAGAATCTTCCCGCCCAAAGAAGTATGTAAAGCAGAGACATCTTGTGTTTGGTGTTGTTTCAATAGTTCTGCTACTTTTCCTGTTTGTGGTAATAAATATGATGGACGCATTGCAATAATAAGATGAGCAAGACGCAAAATGTCTTCATACCGATGCCATGTCGCAAATCCAGACCATGCATCTAATCCTAAAATTAAACACAGCGGTGTGCGAGGGAATTTTTGGCGTAACATTTCAATGGTATCAATAGTATAAGACGGCCCTTGTCGCTGAATCTCGCAATCATCTATTTTAAACATTGGCTGATTTTCTATGGCTGCATCAAGCATTGCTAAACGTTGCTCTGGCGTGGCAAAAGGCTTGTCTCGATGAACAGGCTGCCAGCAAGGGATGAAACGAACTTCGGCCAAGTCGTAAGCTTGCTGTATCTCTAGAGCAATACGTAAATGCCCAACATGCACTGGATCAAAAGTGCCGCCGAGGATGGCTATGGGTTTTGCTAAATCGGTTTGATGGCTCATGGCTGGCTTCTAACAACTTTAGATTGTTAAATAATAACGTATCTTCATTTGATTAGCACTTAAGATTCCCTTCGGGGCTGTTGCTAAAGGCCAGCTTGGGTCAGTGATTGACAATGATTTGACCATGCTTTATAATGATCAATATTAAGATCAAATATACTATTAATTGATTCGAGTATTAATCATTATGGCAAGAGAAAAGAGCATAATACTACCTTCCTTGCAGCGTTTATTGGGAGGCATAGGGGAGAATATTCGGCTCGCCAGATTGCGAAGAAAGCTTTCTGCAGCCCAAATAGCTGAGCGCGCGGGGATTACCAGAAATACCTTGCGATCAGTTGAGCGAGGGGACCCGAGTGTGATGATAGGAGCATACGCAAAAGTCATGTTTTGTTTAGGTCTGGAAAAAGACCTTGGATTGATAGCGCATGATGATGAGCTAGGCCGTAAGCTCCAGGATGCGAATTTGCTTATTAAGGCGCGAGCGCCAAAGGTTAAGCAATCGGTGGATGGTGGTACATTTGCGCAATTTGAGTCACTGCTTGATAAGCCATTGCCTGTTACGGGTAAATTGCGTCGCTTACTTAAAACAAAAGCACCATGGGATAAATAATTGTGCCTCATTTATCAGCTTCAGTTCTAATTCATGCTTTATCAGAACGAGCTAAAAAATTTTATTTGTCGCGCGGTTTTGTTGAATCACCGCTGCACTCAATGACTTTGTTAATGATGACTGAAACAATACGTAGTGTTTTAGTTGAAGTAGTCTAAGCGACATTGTTTGACAATCCGTGTGGATCTGCTATGATCTTACCAGTAAGATCATAAGAGGCGTACCATGAAACCACTTGCAACAACACGAATGTCCTCAAAAGGTCAGGTTGTTATTCCTGAAGAAATCAGGAATGCTTTAAAATTAACGGAAGGGAAGCAGTTCATTGTGCTTGGGGAAAAAGACGTTATTATACTTAAGGTTATAACGCCGCCCTCTATGAAAAATTTTGATCATCTTATTGTGCAAGCGCGGAAGCAAGCTGTGCAGTCGGGAATCAAAAAGTCAGACATTCAAAAAACTATAACAAAAGTGCGAAGAAAACTTTGAAAATTATTTTAGATACAAATGTTTTTATTTCTGGAATATTTTGGTCTGGCCCGCCGCACCAAATTTTAAAAGCGTGGCAGCAACGGAAAATTCACCTCGTTGTATCTAAAGAAATCCTCAACGAATATGATCGTGTATCAAAAGCGTTGTCAGAAAAATATCCAGCCATTGACTTATCACCCTTTATTGAATTGTTAATTATACATGCTGAGGTTTATGTGCCGGTAAAATTAAAAGAACCTGTTTCCCGTGATCCTGATGATGACAAGTTCATTGCCTGTGCATTATCGGCAAAAGTTAAGATTATTGTGAGTGGCGATCAAGATTTATTAACCGTCTCTGGTTATCAAGGCATTAATATAATGAATCCAGGATCGTTTGTAAAGAAAGGTAATTTTTAATTAACTAATAAGATGTATTAAGCAGCGTTAACTACTTTTGTATAGTATTATTTTTTTAACAACAGCATTCACTCGCATAAAAACTACATGTAAAAAATATCAAACAGATATATAAACTGAATGCAAAAATACAGTGTATCACTGTGAGTAATAATCTTGCAATCCAGTTGCCGAACTTCAGTTTTAAATGAGATGTACCTAAAAATGCTAACAGTGCAAAAATAATTGCGCCAGCTAGAGGTATAGCCGATATTAAATAATCATAAGGTCTGGGCGTATAATACTGAAAAGGATATATCCTTCCATAAATATAAATGAATAGAATGATGCTGAAAAATAATATCCACGCAAAAGCATTGCTAAACGTGGAAATGTTGATTTGTCGGTTTAATTTTTTCGGGCGATATAGAAAAAAATAAACTATAAAAATAATGAAGATACTGGGTATCCAAAAAAACGGGTAGCGTAGTACGCTTGTTAATTTCATAAAGTTACCTAAAATAATTAACAAGCTGAGTATCCAGAAAATGGAGTGAAATACTAAGTTTGTTAATTTCATAAGGTTCTCGGTAGGTGAAGGATGATACTATGATATCTGGAGTTTGGTTTGAATGTCATCTGTTATATACCAATTATACTTCAGGATGACAAATCGCATCTTGAGGTGTGTATGTGTAGCAGGAATTGAATTATCATTCACGTGACGTCTATTTAAACTGCTTCTTATCTCCAAGCTGAATCCGCGATCAACTGTTGAATACGACCTCCCTCTCCAGGGCAATCGCACTTCAATTTT
>DHJK01000214.1 GCA_002404295.1 Legionellales bacterium UBA4722 | reverse complement strand
CACTTTTGCTGTGCTGCTATAACAATTTCAAGAAGTTGATTAAGATCACCCTTCATTGTTGTTTCCATTGCGCTAACCTGATAAGGAACATGCGCGTTTTTAACGACCTCAATAGCTTGATCGACTAACTCAAAATTATTACCATTTCTCATTCGTGGAATAACCTGAAAAGCAAGGTAGACTTCCGTTTTTTTATTCTCTGCATTGGACATTTATTTTTCCTCTTTATTTATATGTCTACATTTAAATTTTAGAAAGCAACTGTGGCCGATACGCGTGCTGAGACATACTCCTTATTTCCATAAAATCTATTATTTTCTTAGCCTCCCGACTTCCCTGATTAATGACGACTGTTTGGCTCGCATCTGCATCCACAGGCGGGATCCCTAAAATATAAAGTCCAGGAATATGAGGAATGATACCATCCTGATGTAATGGTAATTGATTCGCTTTCATGCCAGGTAAGTTTTTTAAAAAAGGAAAATCAAATCTATACCCTGTTGCAAAAATTAATTTGCCAAACAGATTAACATGCACAAATAGATCAGCCCCTTTTTGATCTTTAAAATGAAAATGACCATCCTCAGTCACGCCAATCATTCTTCCAAGATTTAAAACACCTTCTTTTATTAAATGGCTCGGTAAAAATGAGTGAACCCAGGATGTAGAATATTTTTTTTCTTCACCTTGATGAGTAAAAAATAAATGTTTATTTTTCTGCTTTACAGACCAATCAGTATGACCGCATGCAATGTAAACATCATGCTTTTTTTTATTAATTTGATATGCAATAGTTAAAGCAGATAGCCCGCTGCCTATCACTAAAGTCGGCTTATCTGTTAAAGAATCAGTATTTTTGTAATCTGCACTATGTATCACAATATTAGGATCGAGCTTACTAACAAAATGAGGAAATTTAGGTGTCTGTCGTGCGCCTGTACACACAATAATATTGTCTGTTGTATAATTACCTTTTGAGGTCGATAAACAAAAAGTAGTTTTGCATTGGCTTTGATGAATAGATAAAATCTCCGTATTGAAATGAATGGGAATGTCATTATAGATGGCATAATTTTCTAATAGCGTAATCATTTCATCACGAGTAAGGTGATGTTCTTCCGCGAAATGAGATAAATCAAGCCCAGGCATTTCCAATTCATGAACCGGCATTGCTAATTGAAATGCATCAGGTAATCGTTTCCAAGAGCTACCTACGTCGTCACTTTTTTCAAGAATAATATGCGATTCATTTTTGAGATTTAACAAATGACTACACACAAGACCGGTAGGCCCTGCGCCAATAATAATAGTATTGTAGTGAGAATCCTGATGATAGAAATCATTAAGCTTGGTAGTGTTTCTTTGTGATCGTTGAAACATAGCTAAAATACTTACCTAATAAAAATGATAGAAAAATATGTAATTTTATTAAAATCTATGGCTATAGCTGCTTTAGCTGGATTATTAATAGGAAAATTCATTTTTTAAATATTTATAAACAAAGCCCATACAAGATCTGATATGGGCTTTGTTTTGTTAAAAAAGCTATCCTAAGAACGACGGTTATTTGTATCGCTTTTGTTCCGTACGATCACTTGCAACATTTTCCTCAAGCTCTACTTTGCAACCTTGGTTTGGGGCCCTTGCAGGTGCAGCGAAATAAGAAAAAACACAATTCCAAAGAGGGGTTGGTAGTATTAGAGCTAAATTTCCTTCCCGTATATGTTTAACTACTTTCTCTTTTTCTAAGTGATCTGTTTGCATTAGATTATTAATATGATTTTTTTCAGTACCGCATAGAATGGCATAATATAGATTAGCTATTTTATCTTCCTCAAGAGATAAATCATCACGCTTTAATGATAGATATAATTTAAGTATACCCGGCATTACAATCGGTGCTCTTGTGAGGATACCCTCTATTATTAAATCATCTATAAGCTCAATTTCAGCGCGATACGGATCAAGCATCGTACAAGCTGCAGAAGAATTTCTATGTTTAATAATATATTGTACAGCGCTAACTGTCAGTACAGATGATTTCATCTCAGGCTGATCTGTGAGCATGACATTAGGCAAAATACCTATAGAATGTAATGATAAAAGTGCAGCTATACTTACTTCGACGCTGGTAGATTGTAAAATAGCTGTCAAAATTTCCACAGAAGGTTTAATTCCTGCGTCAATTAACTCAGCCATCTGCTCATTGAGTAATTTTGCTGAAGATCCATTTTTAGAAACAAAATTGAATAACTCACTCGTTAAAGGTATGCGTGGCTTTAACAGGATTAATAAAGCAGTAATATGTTCTAAATTTAAATATTGATTATACAAATCAAGAGTTAACTGTAGATGCTCCGTAGGTATTTCTGCATTTTTTAATGCAGAAAACGCTTTTACGAGATCTTCAATTGTATTTAATTTTGTAGCTTGATCCAGAAAACTGCGAAGGTTAACTGTTAATGAAATTCCCGCATCTTTCAATTTTAATTGCGAAGAAATATTTAGTGTTTCGCACTCTATTAAAGGATGGTTTGATTCACATCTTTTCTCGATAGCAGTTTTTATATCTGAAGGTTCTGCGAGCTTTGAAATATCTTTAATTATCTCATCAGCTATAGCACCATTAATAATAAGGAGATTAACAACCTCATCAGTTAATTGAATTTTATCCTTCAATGTAAGCAATAAATCTATAATACTCTTGGAATTGTTATATTGATCATAAAAAGCAAAATCCATACAAAAATGATCTGTTAGTATTCCAGCTGCTTGCAAGGCAATAAATGATTCTACAACTTGATGACTCGTGAGCGCTGGAGCTTTAACAATAACCATGCAAAGTGTATCTGTTAAGATAACTCCAGCATGTTTTAACATTAGCATTAAATTTAGATGCTCATACGCGCTTTTGGTAGTAGCAGTCACAGAAGCAGAAATTGCTAAAGCAATTGTTTCTGCATCTTCTCCAGCATCAATGAGTCTTAAATGGGCTGCTTGCATAAAGGTAGTATGAGAAAAAATAATATTATGCTTTTCAAAAATATGTATTGCGTGAGCTACATGCAATGCATTTTCGCGAGCAAAAAAAACAGCGGCTATTTTGACTGCATGCCTTTGGTTTTGTGTTTCCAATTTTAGTAAACCTTGACATATAGCTACTTTGTGAGGTTTATAGGCAGGAAGTTCGAGCAAGTCTAAATACCCAGGAGTTTCTTTATCGAATATGTCCTCTACAAGTTGCTTAAATGAATCACGCTTTGTTTGTTCTTCTGCCGTCAATTTTTCTTCATCGGATACTTCATCCCATGTATTTTCAGACACAGAAGATAAAAAATTAGTTCTATATGAAGATAAAGAATGATTTGAAGCTGTATCTGAATCAGTATCAGATCCATCGGCAAATCTATCAGCGAAGTTCATTCTTCCAATGCTGTTTAAATATTCTATTGCCGCCTCAGATGAGGGGGTTTTTTCTTCATCGGATTCAGAATCATTATACTGGGTATTGTAGTGACCTATTAAATCAACGGTTCGAACGGTAAAATCTTCTACATCACTATCACTTTCACTTTCACTTTCACTATTTAGTTTGTCTTCTCTATTAAACATCTTTGGTTTCCTCGATCTGCAATTTTCTTATTGGATTGGCATTTTAACATGTCATGTATACATTTCAATCTATCATATTAACTTTCTTTCGTGCTTCTAAAGCAGCCAGTTCTTAGTTCACAAAGTGATCATCTAGTATTGGCCTAGATATAATAGGCCTGTTTCTATATTTATCTTTCTCATAAAGCGCTAAATACTCTAAAAGATATTCTTGTTTACCATTCAAAACTTAATTACTACTAATAATTGCAGTGGCCGAATTATAAAATTGAAACCCATTGCGTCCTGAATTCTTTACTCTATATAACGCAATATCAGCTTTACTCAAAAGGGTTGATAAGTCTTCCCCATCATTGGGATATAAACTAACGCCAATGCTTAAAGTGATTTGTATCGTATTATCATGAATGATAAAATTTTCTGAAACCATTTTCTGCAATGACTTGATAATATGACTTATGTCATATTCATTTATTATTTCAGTAAGAATCAGGACAAATTCATCTCCACCAAATCGCGCTAAAATATCTGTTTTACGCTTAAGATCCTCTAAGCGCCGGGCTATTAATTTTAATAAAATGTCACCTGCTTCGTGCCCTAAGCTATCATTGATTTTCTTAAAATAATCTATATCTACATAAAGTACTGCAAGTTTCTGTTTATTTCTTTTCGCAAAATCCAACACCTGTTTAAATTTTATTTCAAGCATTTTTCGATTGGCCAACTCCGTCAAAGTGTCATGAAAAGCAATATAAGTCAGCTCTGCTTCTGCTTTTTTCTGCAAATCTATGTTCTGAATTTGTGTAATAAAATAAAGTGGTTTTTGATTAGCGTCTCGTACTAACACTCTATTAAGTAATGTCCAAACAATTTGGCCATTTTTTTTAATATATCTTTTCTCCATCTGATATGCATGTATTTTTCCGTCTAACAGTTTTTGAACATTTTGCAGATCTGCGCTCAAATCATCTAAATAGGTAGTAGACTGGAAATCCATTTTTAACATTTCAGCTTCTGTATAATTAAGCAGATCACAAAGCGATTTATTAACTTTAAGCCATTGCCCTTTTGGAGAAACTAAAGCCATGCCTATTGCAGCATAAGCAAACGATTGGTGAAAACGTTCTTCACTTTCATGCAATGCTTCATTTGATTTTTTTAGATCTTCTATTGACTGAAATAATTGAGTATTCATAAAAGATAAATTATTTAATATGTTATCTTTTTCCAAAAGAAGTGATAAATTTGCAACATAAAGCTTATGTCCATGATACCCTACGATCAGTAAAAATATCCAATATGTTGTCATTACAATAGTTAAATCAGCATATATTGATTGATTACCCTGCAAGAATAGCCAAATAATCAATGGAATAAGAGAAAAACTCATATACAGAAAAGAGGCTAGATAGGATGGCATTAATGAAGCGGCACCGCCTGCAGTGACACCTGCCATAATTATAATTACTAATAATTGACTCGTTTGAATATGTGGCATCAACACACTGTTACTTATTCCGAATAAAATCGCAATCAAAGAAGAAACAATAATAAATAACGTATAGTGCAAACGAGACAACTCAAGGCGATTCTTTGTATAGCCATACCAAACTGCCAAAGCACCTCTTAATATGAGAACCCCAATGAATGTGATATACCAGATCGTTAGATAAAATCTATTATCATTACTCTCTACCGTCCAAGCTATCACTGACGCTAATATCACTAAAGCGGGTAAGCTCGCATATAAATGCTTGTAAAGCAGTTTAGTGAGCTCTATCCTTAACTGCTTGGTGAACTTAACTTCAGATGATTTTGTCTTTATTGAATTCATATAAAAGGGTTCCTTTGGATATCTGCAACTCCTTAAGAAGAATAATATTTCCACTTTTCAGTGTCACATGAGCATAGAATATGCTAATCCATATTTTAAATGCGTAACAGTTATCTTACATTAACCTTAGCTTAAGATGTAGCCTATTTAAAAAATTGAGGCGGATCGCACACTCAAATCTACACAACTTCAGACTATAGTCAGATCCTATGATAGAAATGTCTCATGAGTTAGGTAAAAAAGTAGTTGCTGAAGGTATTGAAAATGAAGCGCAATTTTCTTTATTAAAAGATGCGGGCTGTGACTATATTCAAGGAAATTATTATTCACCCGCACTATCCTTAGATGAGTTTAAACTCTTTATTAAAAAATCAGAATGTCATATGTTAACGTAAAAGATCACATTACATTTTGGACTTTGTACAACCCCAGGCCTAATCGTGAACGGATGTGTTCACGATTGGGTTGTTAGGGTTTCATTTTAGGTAATCGTATTGGGTTATCTTTAATGTCTTTACTGACATTTCTCACGATACTTGCCGTATTTTTTTTGAAAAAACCTGTAAAATATCTAAATCTTGCAGATTGCAAATTCAGCAGGCTATTTTCTAACGTGCGTAGCTTGCTAAATAAATCGGTATAGGTGGGGGGGTTTGATCTAATATCATTTATTTTATTTCTTATCAAATCCGCGCGTTTCTTATGCTTCTCATCAATAATTCTGGGCGACATGTTAATTGAAAGAGAGCTCTCATTTGTTTTAACATCATCTGTAGGTCCATACGTTTTTTCTAACCGAAGTAGTTCATTAGTTAATATCGCTACTACTTGTTCAATATGCATTTGCGTCACTAGCGTCATAGAATTCTTAATTGCAAGTCGATAATTTTCTTTTGCGGTTGTAACAGGTATTGTTAAGACGCCGTTTATTTTTAATGGTGCTACTGCTTTTTCTAATGGTTTAAAGTAACAAATCTGAGAAATATGTACTTCGGCTTTTTTTTCACGATCTTGATTTCTGACTTCATCTACAATCTCTGAAGGCTTAGTTGAAACATGAATTTCATCATCAACTGCAATACCATTTTTTTCTAGTAATTTTCTAAATTCAATATATTCTAAAGGTTGTCTTGATGTATCGTCTGCAATGATCACCATATCCACTGATTTTAAAGCAGCAATAAACGCGGATTTATTTTTTGCTTTTTTGAAATCATTGAAATCAACGATGCCTTTGATGCTTGGGAAAACAGGTAAAAGTTCTTTGCGTAATGCGATTAATTTTGGCATCACATCCGTTAATTCAGGACGTTTTGCAGGGTCTTCATCTGTCATGGAGGCAATAAGTTTTTTCAACTCTTCATCTTCAGAAAATGAATTTGATAGATCGCTGGATTTTTTACTCGTCAATATAAGTGTTTCACGGGCTAGCAAACCTAATGCGAAGATATCAATTTTTTTTGTGTACTGAATTGGGGTTTCCATGAGCCAATCAATTTCAGGCGCTGTATGTCCGGGTGTTCCTCGGGGGGAATGCAGGTCAGGATTATCTGCCTCTAATGCTAGACCTACATCGATGACTACAGCTTTATTATTTTTAAAATCGTACATGCTATTATTTGGTTTGATATCGCAGTGTACTAAATTATAATTATGAAGCGCTTGGACACCCTGCATAATGTGTAATAGAATGTCCAATTTTCTAATAGCAGGGAGTCGGTCGTCTTTAATATAATTATCAAGTGTTGCACCGTTTATCAATTCCATGAGAAAATTATGTTTTGTACCTCGCTTGATAAGCTCCCCCGCGCTTTGGTCGACTGCTTTTAAGATGTTGAGCTCGTTAGCAGCCTCTATCTCAGCTACTTCAGAAGTACGATATTTCTGTTTTATCACTTTCAATGCAGACCATTTTCCATTTTTAATGTTTTGGGCGAGCTTTACTTTACCAAATCCCCCTTTACCTAAATGTTTGCCGTGCTTTCTGCCTAGATAAACCGCATGAAGATCTCCGTTGCTGTGTTTAATAATGCCCCAATGTCGAAGCAAAGGTGTTTCAGGATATTTCAGGTCCCAGAGTTTTTTTATTTGTTTTTTTGAAAATCGACCCGGGCCTTCATTTTTTAAAAGCTCTTCTAATTTTCCTGCATTGTCAGCAGTTATCAATAGACCGTTATTTTGATCCGCTAGATGTTTGAAATCTACTTTAGCAGGAAGGGGTGGTAATTTGATTTTTAAAACAGTCATAAAATTCCCTCACTAAGTATAGTCTCTTCATTATCTTAGTATAGACGGGATTTTTGATTTTACAGGGATCAAGGGGGATTAATTTTATTGATTAAATATAACACGTTACGCTTTCATTAAGCATGGGTGTTATCGTTTTCAGAAGCCGCATTTATATCTTGATTGATAGAAAAATATTATATGGAGTTTGCGCTGATAGACATAAATGTGCGATGGGTCTTGTAACCGCTTGAATTATCGATAAATCAAGGGCGTCCCGCCTAGCGCGGAAGAATGAAGAGACCTTAACAATGTGTTCAGTATAGGTCTTGAAAGCAAAGGCATGGGTGCCATTGCACTTGAAGTTGATATTTTAGTGCTGACATTGATCATCACTGGCCACATTATTTTATCTTTTTATAGATAAATCACACAGTATTATACTATGATAATAACTATATGAGTGCAAATGTTGTTCTGTTAATAATATATTCAATATTAAAAAAAGGGGAGGGCGCATGGACACACGTTGTTTCGGACCTTTTACATTAGATGGCGAGAATACTCAGCAAGCAGAGAATGCTAATCAAGCGGAGAAAAAAGCGCCACCACTAGATCTAAATCATAAAGAATTTATAGATCAAGGGAGAATGGGTCGTGATAAAGATGAAGGTAACAATCCTTTTGTGGTAGGTTTAAATGTACAGACCAAAAAATTTTATTGCTACTTTTATTCACTTTATCATGAACATGGAGAGCAAGGACAAGAAGAAATAATAACTCAACTTCAAAAAAAGTTGGACGGTGCTTCGACGACGTCTGAAACGATTTTTTTTGAGGGTAAATTTGACTATTATGACTTTGGCGGTAGACAAAGCTGCAAGTTACAGTTCATTAGGGGTAACCGCACCAAAGAAACAGATACCCATACTACCGCGTTAGAAACTCATTTTAATTACATTATCGAACCTGAGCGTGCTATTCGGGACTCGAAAAAGACGCAGGAACTTATAAGACATATTCTGAGCACAAGTAAAGATAGCGCGCTTAAGCTAGAAAGTCTTTTAGAAAATAAATTTTCAGATCTGACAGGCTTAAAAACAGAGCTACAGAAAAATCTCAACAACATTACTGATTCAGAACTCTGGTATTCTTTAATAGACATAATATCTGATCTAACAAAAGAGAAGAAGGTTGGCCCTTTCACGTTCAACAATGTACAACAACTCGAAAACGACGCTATAATAAGAGGCAACGCTTTATATGCGAAAGCTTTTATGTTACGTAAAATGGGCATAGAAGGAAGCGAGAAAGAAGTAAAAGAGCGTGCAAAGAGTTATCGTAAGTGTTTAGACAAAGCAGTTAAACTAGGCCATGCTCCTGCCATGTTCCAAAAAGGGCAAGATTTAGAAAAGGGTGAAGCTGGAAATGACAAGGACGTAGAAAGCGCATGTCCTTTCTATATTGACGCAACCAAGTTAGGGCATCCTCGTGCAGAGCAGAGAAGTGATTCTATTATCGATGGCATGAGTATGTATGTTTGCGCTTATAATTTACGTAAGGAAGGTCTAAATGACGAGACCAGAAAAAATCACTATAACCGATTCTTAGATGTAGGAATTCAAAAAGGCAATGCTTCTGCTATATATCAGCGAGGTCTCGATATAGAAAATGGTTTTGGAGGGCAAGAGAAGGACGAAAAACAGGGACGTGCACAGTATATACCAATAGCCGAAGAGCAATGTAAAAACATGCTCGCTGCATTAGACGCTTTTCAAACAGCTGCAACAGCGCTCTATCCTAACGATGAAGAAGTAAAGGCTCATGTAAACGCGTTTATTGATGAGACAAAAATCGCCATTACCATGGATAAATATCATCTCACTAAACCGACTACAGAGCAATATAAGGCATTTGCAACCTCAAAGCTTCTAGAGCTCGCACCGAAGAGGTTGAATATGAGTCATAATCGTGGTGCTACCCTCCTTCGGCTTCTTGCAAAGATAATCTTAGCAGTAGCTGCGATACCAACCGTTTTCTTAGCTTGGATGGGTAAACATTATTCGACAGGAAGTGCAACCTTCTTAGGTGCAAAATCACAGCGCCAGGTGAATCTGGAGCAAGCACTTAATATGGCTTTAAATAAGCATGTAAACAAGGATAAAAGACTTCAAGCGAATTTAAATAAGCCTTCACAAAGTAAATGACCCTGAATGAAAACCAGAAAGCTATATTACTATAAAAGTATTTCCAGCAGACACAATTATGCATGCCAATGCATGAAAATATTTGCCTGCAGTAAAATTATTGCTTTTTAAAATGCTGCTACCGAAAGCTTGTCATTTGATCAGCCTGTTAAGATGATGAGCGGGACTTTTGCTTATTGAAGTGATATTTTTGCGACACTACCGTTTAACCTTGCTATAAGCTACAATGTGTCTGCTTTATCGATTTTTATAGCGAAGACAAAATAATATATATTTCATCTATATATTTAAGATTTTTCATAA
>DHJK01000051.1:20938-33614 GCA_002404295.1 Legionellales bacterium UBA4722 | reverse complement strand
CGGGCTCGGGCGCGTTCACGATTGGGCCTGAGGTTGTCCAAAGTCCAGAAAAGAAACATAGCTCCCTTGACTTTTAACCCATTTCAGACTAGTATAAAACTAGTTTAATTAAATTAGAGGTCACCATGCAAACTATCGGTGCATTTCAAGCAAAAACGCATTTTTCTGCCCTACTTGAGCAAGTTGAAAATGGCGAACAAATCATTATTACAAAACATGGTCATCCCGTTGCACGACTGGTGCCTATTACTGTCGCGCCTGACATTGATATAAAATCCGTTATTCAAAAAATTAAAAAATTTAGCCAGTCACACACGTTAGGGGATTACAATTGGAAAGAGTTACGTGATGAAGGACGACGTTAATGAATTTTGTATTAGATGCGTCCGTTGCACTTGCCTGGTGTTTTTCAGATGAATCAACACCAAAAACAATTTCCCTATTGGAAGCACTAGAAACAAAATCTGCGTATGTTCCAGAGCTATGGCCACTTGAAATGGGAAATATATTGATAGCAGCAGAACGCCGTCAACGAGTTTCTTATGCTGACATCGCCAAATTTTTAACATTACTAGAAAGCTTAAGCATCAAGATAGATGAAGGCACAGCACAACGTGGGTTTCATGAAATTTTATCATTAGCTTATTCTACTAAGCTCACAACATACGATTCAGCTTACCTAGAATTAGCAATACGTTTAGGCTTACCCCTTGCTACAAAAGATATTCAATTGCAAAAAGCAGCGAAACAGATGGGCGTTAAATTAATCGACGTAACCTAAGTATCACTCACATGATACCGAGCCGTTAAAAGCACCTACCATAGATGCTCTAAACGGCGCTGTATACATCAATGACTAACTCGCTTCAACTTCCTTCATGCTTAACCGGATTCTACCTTGCTTATCCATCTCAATCACTTTCACTTTAACGACTTGACCTTCCGCCAACTTATCAGCGACATTCTCAATCCGTTCATTGGCAATCTGTGAAATGTGAACCAAGCCTTGCTTGCCAGGAAGAATATTAACGATCGCACCAAAATCCATTAACTTAACGACTGTACCTTCGTAGATCCCACCAATCGCAACATCCGCTGTGATGGATTCAATACGACGCATCGCATTTTCACAAGCAGCCAAATCAGCCGCAGCAATACGAATAACGCCATCATCGCTAATATCAATGACTGTACCTGTTTCTTCAGTCAATGCGCGGATCATGACACCGCCTTTGCCGATAACGTCACGAATTTTGTCTGAAGGCACACGCATTGTTAAGATGCGGGGCGCGTAAGCAGACATTTCTGTACGTGGATGGCTCAGGGTTGTATTCATGATACCTAAAATATGTAAACGACCTTCTTTTGCTTGATCTAAAGCATCTTTCATGATGTTTTCAGTGATACCATCAATTTTGATATCCATTTGCAATGCAGTCACACCCGCCAACGTACCTGCTACTTTGAAATCCATATCGCCTAAGTGATCTTCATCACCTAAAATATCAGACAATACAGCATAACGGTCACCTTCTTTAACCAAGCCCATCGCAATACCAGCAACATGCGCACGAGTAGGTACACCCGCATCCATCAATGCCAAGCTTGCGCCACAAACAGTTGCCATAGAACTTGAACCGTTAGATTCTGTGATTTCAGACACAATACGAAGCACATAAGAGAACTCAGCTTGTGAAGGCAATATAGCCGCTAAACTGCGTTTTGCTAAATTACCATGCCCAATTTCACGACGTTTTGGGCTGCCTACAAAGCCAACTTCACCCACGGAGAATGGAGGAAAGTTGTAATGCAGCATAAATGTATCTTTGCGCTCGCCTTCTAACGCATCAATCACTTGTGAATCGCGCTCGGTACCTAAGGTTGCAACAACAATCGCTTGTGTTTCACCACGAGTAAATAAAGCAGAACCATGTGTGCGGGGCAATAAGCCGGTTTTAATATTAATAGGACGTACTGTTTTAGTATCTCGTCCATCGATACGTGGCTGGCCATCTAAAATACGGCTACGCACTACATCGCTTTCTAAATGATTTAACACGTACTTAATATCTGAAGTTAAGACTGATTCATCTTCTTTGCCAGCATTGGTAGCAAGTACTTGCTCTAAAATAGAATCACGCAGATCTGAAACCGCATCTTGACGTTCTTGCTTATCGCTTATTTGATAAGCGCGAGTCATTTCAGCTTTTGCTAATTCAGTCACTTGTTTTTGAACATCCAAATTCATGCTAGGCGCTTCCCATTCCCAAGCAGATTTGCCGCCTTCACTTGCTAATTCTTTTATTGCCTTGATCACTGCTTGCATTTCGCGATGACCAAACATTACAGCGCCCAACATCACAGACTCAGGTAATTCTGCAGCTTCTGATTCCACCATCAACACAGCGTGCTCAGTACCCGCAACTACCATTTCTAATTGTGATTTCTTTAATTCAGAATAGGTTGGATTTAAGATATACGCACCATCTATATAACCTACGCGCGCAGCACCTAACGGACCCATGAAAGGCAATCCGGAAACAGCTAAAGCAGCTGACGCACCAATCATAGCTGGGATATTAGGATCAATTTCAGGATTCATAGATAGAACAGTTGCAATAACTTGAACTTCGTTCGTGAAGCCTTTAGGAAACAAGGGGCGTAGCGGACGATCGATTAAACGAGAAGTTAATGTTTCTTTTTCACTGGGCCTGCCTTCACGCTTGATATAACCACCTGGGATACGACCTGCGGCATACGTACGCTCTTGATAATTCACTGTTAAAGGGAAAAAATCACGGTCCGTACCATCTGCTTCTTTAACCACTGCAGTCACTAATACGACCGTATCATCCATCGTTACCATCACTGAACCGGTCGCTTGCTTTGCAACGACGCCTGTTTCAATTGTCAGAGTATGATTGCCATAGCGTAGTGTCTTTGTTACTGAGCCCATGTAAGTATCCTATAATATGAAAAATTGCTAATCCTAAGCCTGCGACCCGTACTAAATACGATAAAAAAGGGTCGCAGGAATGGTAGTAACCGTGAGAGGGAATGAAGCGTAAAGGCAAACAAAATAACCCAAACTTATCCGCGCATATCCAGCTTTTGAATCAACTCACGATACGACTTCAAATCTTTTCTTTTGAGATAATTCAACAACCTACGTCGTTGGCTGACCATATTTGTCAAACCATAACGGGTATGAAAATCATGCTTGTTGACTTTTAAATGCTCAGTCAAATATTCAATGCGTGCAGTCAATAAAGCAATTTGCACTTCAGAGGAACCGGTATCATTTGCTGACCGTTGATGGGTCTTCACAATCTGCGCAGTCGCAGCGGTTGTTAACGACATGTAATCTAACTCCCAAATTCAATATTCATAAAAGACGGCTATTGTAGCGGGGTCGGGCGGCGAGGACAAGCGTTAACCAGTGAAAAATAGCTTTTATACTTGATTTAAAACGACTTGCTGCTAGAATGCTCAATTCTGAGTAAAAATTACCCTAAATGTACACATTTTGGAGAAACACATGAAAATATTACACTGGGTCGCTCTTATACTATCTCTAACGGTATTATCAGCCTGCGCTCCAATCTATAAGACAGAATACACTTACCAGCCACCACGCAGCGACATTGGCAAAATGTGTGCGTCACAATGCACTCAGACCAAAAATAATTGCCAGCAAATGTGTCAGATGCGCAATCAATCTTGCGAAACTAGCGCTCAACAAAATGCGACTATTCAATATTTAGAATACAAAGAAGCACGGACAGCCGCTGGCAAGCCTATAAAGAAGACTGCGATGGATTTTGATCAATCTTATGCTTGTAACGAGTCATGTGATTGCACGGATGTTTATAATCAATGTTACCAAACTTGCGGTGGGGTAATTACGCCTTTTCAGGTTTGTACGGCGTTTTGTAAGCAATAAGTAGCAATGCTATAGTCAGCGCATTATGCAAAAAGGAGAAACTGATCTATGAAGAAGCTCAAAAAAATACCGAAATTTAAAACTATTAAACAAGAAGATATTTTTTGGCAAGAACACGACTCGACTCATTATATCGATTGGAGCCAAGCTAAAAATGCTACTTTCCCTAATTTAATACCATCCACTGCTTAACTTGCGTAACCATATACGGCATGCTATACGTAAATGAGGCATACAATCATGCAAACTCAAAAAATTACTGCACATATTCCCATAACTCTATTACATGAAGCTCAGGTAGCAACGGGAAAAGGTATTACTGAGACCATAAAAATAGCTTTAACTCACCTAGCTCATGCAGCCGCTTACGAAGCTTTACGGAAAATGCGTGGCAAAGTGGCATTTTCTATTAATCTAGAAAACTTGAGAGAAGACAGATAAGAATGATTGCAGCAGATACGTCAGTGTTAATCGATTACTTGTCTCATAAAAATACAATAATTCCAATTAAATCATAAGTGTATATTTAGTATTGACTCGATTAGAGGCTGATAAATAGCTTGAGTTTAAATAAAACCATGTTAAAATTGAATTATAACGAAATTTTGTTATATGGTGGTATTAAATGTTAAAAAGTATAAAAATAACGAACTTTTACAGTATTGGAAGCGAACAAAGCATCTCTTTAGATATAAGCTCTAAAGATGCCTTGGATGATTCTGCTCGAGAAGTCAAAGACGATTGCTTTATAAATACAGTGACATGTATTGTAGGCGCTAATTCATCTGGAAAAACTAACATCTTAAAATCTTTAAGTTTTCTAGCGTGGTTTATTACCAAATCATATTCTTCTTTAAAGGCTGAAAAATCAATCCCTATTGAGCCGCACCAACTTCACGCCAAAGAACCCATCAGTTTTGAAATCGAATTTTATGAAAAAGAGATATTGTATAGATATCTTCTCAAGTTAGATAAAAAGCACGTTCTATACGAGAGACTTGATAAAAAAAATGACAGGTGGAGCAAAGCCCCTCTTTTTGAATTAATTAGAGATTCAAATGAAGCAAAACTAACGGAGTATTCAATCAAAAGACATCTAAATGAGGATGATTGGAATCGTATTAAAGAGCGAAACAACATAGCGCTGCTTTCAGCATTAATTGATTTAAATTACTTGCCTGAAATTAACTTCTTTAAAAATATTCAATCCAATGTTTCTGCTGGTGGGCATCAAANNCTCGAAAGAAATTGATTTAGGCATTTCAGATTTTACATTTCACCAAGTGTCATTAAAAAATAGAGAAGATACCAATGATGATGAAAAAACTCATATACTTGAATGTAAGCACACATCCCAAATAGGTAATTTTAAGCTACCAATATTCGAAGAGTCGAATGGAACACAAAGAAGCTTCTCTATTCTCTCAGACATATTGCCAATTTTAAAAGAAGGTGGCTTAATGGTTCTGGATGAAATAGAAGACGGTATTCATCCCTATGTAATAAAGAAAATTATTTCTTTGTTTGAAAACAAAGAAATAAATACTAAAAATGCTCAAATAATATTCTCTACTCACCAACACTTTTTATTAAATGATAGAACCAAGACTCAGATACTAATAACTAACAAGGATAATAAGTCGCTAGAATCGGAAGTCTATCGTTTAGATGATATTCAGGGTATTAGGAATGATGAAAACTACTTCCATAAATATATTACAGGTATTTACGGTGGAACCCCTAATATAAAGTGGATTTAGGATAAGCCATGGGGAAAACTAAAAAGAAAAAAAGGAAAAAACTTTTTTCAGTCTATGCCACAATTGAGGGCAAATTAAGAGAAGCAAATTTTCTTAGACATTTACAGAAAATTTATTTAGACGAGAGTAAAGTTAAATTAACTATAAGTCCAATTCATGGAGGAAGCCCTGATAGATTGCTAAATGATGCATTTGGACGCTTATACTTTGGATACAATAGAATGTTTGTCTGGATAGACGAAGATATTGACATCTCTCAACAAACCAAAAAAAGATTATTTCAAGAATGGAGAATCGAAAAAGAACACGAAAGTGCATTTCTTAAATGCCCTTTAGCTGACCTTCAAAAAAAATATAATAATATAACGATGAAAAACCCTATCCTGATTGTTTCTAACCCTGTATGTGTAGAATCATTAATACTCCGAACACTAGGCATGACTCCGCGGCATACCACAATGAACTTGGCAGAAATACCAAAACAACGAAAGGATCTTAAAAGTGCGCTTGAGGGTATTTTTAGAGGGGAAGACGAATGCGAATATTATAATCAAAATTTACTTAAGCCCAATCTAGAAAATAAGCGTAAAAATATACAAGAGCTAGACCTTTTGATTTCAATGATTACTGTAAGCTGATTATAAGCGTTCAATGATGTACATCAATAAGCGTTTATGAGAATAGTGCAAACATCCCGATCAGCTTTATCTTGATGTATGTAATTACACAGCTTTTGCCATTTTCTGCGGCAAAGAAACCAATCGACGCGGTGCCACACGGCCATCTTCTAAGATTTCGCCTACACCCATAAATTCATCTTGATGGGAGAAAATACGAACCAGTCCTTGAGCAGGGAAGTGAGGGATCATGACGGGTTGTCCTGTTTTCATATAGAAAGCAGCGGTATTCGAAAGCTTAATGGGGGGAAGTGATTGAACAGAGGTTTCTATGGGAAGCAGGTATTGTGTTAACGCATCCATACCGAATTGTTTATGTGCTTCTTCTAATGCATCTAGGGTATACATTTTAATTTCATTGTAGGGCAATACAACAGAGCGGCGTAATGCACTGACATGCGCACCACATCCTAATATTTCACCGATATCTTCAACAAGAGTACGCACATAAGTGCCTTTACTGCATTGCACTTCTAGCTGCAATTTATCTGCTTGAAAATCAATGAGCTCTAAACGATAAATATTGACTGAACGCGCTTCGCGTGGAATTTCAATGCCCTGTCGGGCTAACTCATACAAGGGTCTGCCTTGCACTTTAAGCGCAGAATACATAGGTGGAATTTGTTGGATTAACCCTTCAAATTGACGCAATACTGTTTCAATCATTTCACGGTTCAATTCCATCACAGGTTTAGTTGCGATGACTTCACCTTCCGCATCACCCGTGCGTGTCTTCACACCTAATTTCGCTTCAACTTGATAACACTTATCTGACTCGAGTAAATACTGAGAAAATTTTGTCGCCTCACCAAAACAAATAGGTAACATGCCCGTTGCCAACGGATCCAGGCTACCTGTATGGCCGGCTTTTTTAGCACCAAATAATCGTTTCACGCGCTGCAAAGCACCATTCGACGTGATAAACAAAGGCTTATCAAGCAATAAAATGCCGTCAATTCTTTTCAGGATAGGTTTGCTCATAGGATTTATTGTTTTTTAAATGCATCGTTAATTAAAGAAGAAATTCGACTGCCGCGCACAACAGAATCATCATAATAAAATTTTAATTCGGGTGTGACGCGCAACTCTACTGTATTGGCTAATTCATAACGCAAAAATTTTGCCATCTTATTTAAGGTAGCAATAATTTCCACTGCTTTTTCATCTTCCAGCACGCTCACATACACTTTAGCGGAAGAAAGATCTGCCGATACTTTGACGCTAGTAATGGTTGTCATACCACACTGCAATTCTTTAGCGTTGTTACGTATAATTTCTGCCAGCGCAGTTTGAACTAAATCACCAATGCGCTGGATACGGCTGTAATTTTTGGGCATGTTTAAAGCGCTCTTTTAACTTCGACTCTTTCAAACACTTCTATTTGATCGCCAGGTTTAATATCGTTATAACTTTTCACACCAATACCACATTCCATACCGTTACGTACTTCTGCTGCATCTTCTTTGAAGCGGCGTAATGATTCTAATACACCTTCAAAGACAACCACATTATCGCGTAATACACGGATAGGACAATTGCGACGTACTGAACCTTCAAGAACCATACAGCCTGCAATCGCACCAATTTTTGATGAACGGAATACATCGCGTACTTCAGCAAGACCTACGATTTTCTCATGAATTTCAGGTGCCATGAAACCACTTACGGCACGTTTCACTTCATCAATCACATCGTAAATAATACTGTGATAATGAATATCCACGCCTTCTGCTTCAATAAGCTTGCGCGCTTCACCGCTTGCACGCACGTTAAAGCCAATCATGATAGCGCTTGAAGCAACTGCTAAATTCACGTCTGTTTCATTGATTCCACCGACTGCACTGGAAACAATTTTCACTTTCACATTCAGCGCTGAAATCTCTGATAATGCTGCCGCTAATGCTTCCGCCGAACCTTGTACGTCTGCTTTTAATACGATGTTTAATGTACGACCTGCAGCTTCATCTGTACCCATGCGTTGTAAAATATTTTCCAGTTTCGCCGCATTTTGACGTGCTAATTTAATTTCACGGAATTTACCTTGTCGGAACATGGCCACTTCACGTGCACGTCGCTCATCTGCAACCACCATGAATTCATCACCCGCATTCGGCGTGCTCGATAATCCCAATATTTCTACTGGAATAGAGGGGCCTGCGCTTTCTACAGGTTTACCATTTTCATCTGATAACATACGTACTCGGCCATATTCAAAACCCGCCAAGACCAATTCGCCTTTACGCAAGGTTCCTTGTTGAACCAAAATACTCGCGACTGCACCGCGTCCTTTATCTAAACGTGACTCAATGACAACGCCGCGTGCAGCACAGTTCACAACCGCTTTCAAATCCAACATTTCAGCTTGCACTAAAATAGAATCCAATAATTTATCTACACCTTCCCCAGTTCTTGCGGACAACGGCACGAATATGTTTTCGCCGCCCCAATCTTCTGGAATCAGCCCATGAACAGATAAATCGTTTCTAACGCGATCCATATCCGCTTCTGGTTTATCAATTTTATTGACTGCAACAACAATAGGTACGTTTGCAGCCTTTGCATGGTTAATAGCTTCAATGGTTTGCGGCATCACACCGTCATCCGCAGCTACGACCAACACTACAATATCTGTTAATTTAGCTCCACGCGCACGCATCGCAGTAAATGCGGCATGGCCTGGGGTATCCAAGAAAGTAATCATGCCTTTGTCTGTATCAACATGATAAGCACCGATATGCTGTGTAATACCGCCAGCTTCCGATGTTGTCACTTTAGTACGACGAATATAATCCAGCAGCGATGTCTTACCATGATCGACGTGCCCCATGATAGTCACGACCGGCGCGCGATGCACTTCATCACCTTGCGCACCCGCGTTTTTAGTTAAAGATTCTTCTAACGCATACGAGCTCACCAGCTTCACTTTGTGACCCATTTCTTCAACAACAAGTGTCGCTGTATCTTGATCAATGACTTGATTGATAGTGACGATCGCGCCCATTTTCATCATGGCTTTGATCACTTCAGCCGCTTTGACTGACATTTTTTGCGCTAGATCACCCACTGTAATTGTTTCGGTAATAATGACTTCCCGCACAACAGGTGCTGTGGGTTTCGTAAAGGCTTGTACTTGTACCTGTGGCTTGCGCATTCTGCTCTTGCGTGAACGACGGCTTTCAAGCATGTCGAGGTCTTCACCACCACCCCCACGTAAAACTAAACCTAACTTCGCACCTTTACCTAAAATAGCATCGTATTTATGCTCATTTTCACGTCCAGAACCACCACGACCTTTCTTTTTCTTTTTAAGTCTGTCGCCTTCACTTTCATCTTGGTCAACAGTACGGACTTCAGGGTGCTTCTTGATTTTACTTTTATTTTTGTCTGCTGCTTTCTTTTCTTCTGTAACAACGGGTGTCTCAACAACAAATTCTTCAACAACGGGTGTCGCAGCTGCTTTTTCTACTGGTTTGTCAGTGGCGGGAGCTGTTGCTTCAATAGCAGCAACGGAGTCTACAGGTTGTGTCTCTGTTGCAACGACGGCAGGTTCAGATACAACTGATGTAGGTTTAGGCTGCTCTTCTTCCGCTAATGGGCGTTTGATAAAAGTCCGCTTTTTGCGAACTTGAACGCTAATTGTTTTACGATCGCCCTGCCCACCCGCCACTTTTATTTCGCTGGTTTTTGCACGGCGCAGAACAATTTTTTCTGGCACTACATCCGATTTTGCACCATGATGCTTTTGCAGATAGCGCAGTAATTTTTGTTTTTCTTCTTCAGAGACTGTGTCGTCTTTTGAAATGACAATGCCGGCATCTGTAAATTGAGCTCGCAATACGTCAATTTCAACACGAATAGCGCTGGCAAATTTCGCCAGCGTCTCCCTAGAAGGTTCTTTATTCGCTTGTGTGACCGAGCCCTTTATTACAGGTGCATTCGATACATTATTTGTCGCCATCTACTCATTTCCTCATTACGCAAACTTACGCACTTGCATCATCAAACCATGGTTTACGAGCTATCATAATCAATTTAGCCGCATTTTGCTCATCTAACTTTGTTTCACTAATTTCAAGTAAATCATCCACCGACTGTTCTGCTAAATCTTCACGTGTGATAATACCGTGATTAGCGAGAACATAAGCTAAATGCCTACTCATACCTTCAAGCTCCAATAGATCCGCGGCAGGCTCAGCTTTTGCTAATTCTTGTTCATCAGCAATCGCTTTCGTTAACAATGCCGCCTTTGCACGTTCACGTAACGCTTCCACTAGAGGTTGATCAAAACCATCGATTTCCAGCATTTCTTGTAAAGGCACATACGCAATTTCTTCCAAAGAGGTAAAACCTTCTTCCGCTAATATTTGCGCAATATCCTCATCAACACCCAGCTTGTCTATAAATAACTGGTAATTCCCTTCCGCTTCTTTAGCTGATTTTGATTTAGCCTGCTCTTCGGTCATAACATTCAATTTCCAGCCCGTTAAATCACTCGCTAAACGAACATTTTGCCCATTACGTCCTATTGCCTGTGAAAGCTGTTCATCTTTCACTGCGATATCCATAGTGTGACTATCTTCATCAACAACAATAGAAGCCACTTCAGCAGGTGCCATCGCATTAATCACAAGTTGTGCGGGGTTATCATCCCACAATACGATATCAACACGTTCTCCGCCCAATTCGCTAGACACAGCCTGAACACGCGCGCCTCGCATACCAACACACGCACCGATAGGATCAATACGACCATCATTTGTTTTAACAGCAATCTTGGCACGAGAACCGGGATCACGCGCAGCCGCTTTCACTTCAATCAGCTCTTCACCAATTTCTGGCACTTCAATCTTAAATAATTCTATTAACATTTCAGGACGTGTACGACTTAACGTCATCATCGGACCTTTAGAATCAGCTCGCACATCGGCAAGATAAGCACGCACACGATCACCCATACGCATTGCTTCGTGGGGAATCATGTCTTGGCGTGACAGAACCGCTTCTGCATTATTACCCAAATCTAATATGATAAATTCGCGTGTTACTTTTTTAACAATACCTGTTACTAACTGGCCTAAGCGTTCTTTATAAGCGTTAACAACTTGAGCTCGCTCAGCTTCTTGCACTTTTTGCACGATAACTTGCTTGGCTTTTTGAGCCGCGATTCGACCAAACTCAATAGATTCTATAGATTCTTCAATGAACTCACCCACTTTGATTTTTGGGTTAATTTCGCGCGCTTGAGTCAAGTTTAAACGTGTAACACGTTCATCGCCGCCGCCATTTTCTACTTCTTCATCTTCAGCTTCATCTGCAATCACTTCCCAACGGCGCACAGTTGCATAGTCACCGGTTTTTTTATCAATCGTGACTTTCACATCTATTTCTTCGCCAGCGCGTTTTTTTGTTGCCATTTCCAAAGCCGCTTCAATGGCTTCAAAGATAACAGCACTGTCCACACCTTTTTCGTTGGACACCGCTTCTACAACTAATAAAATTTCTTTACTCATAGGGTCAACCTCTTTTTCCGCAGATATCCGCCACAACATTTGCCTTTTCTATATCAGAAAAAGGCAAGATCCTTTCTTCCTTGCCAACCAGAAGATAAATGTCATTCCCTTCCACTCGTAACAAAACGCCCACAAAATTACGCTGATTCTGAATAGGTGTATAAGTACGCACTTTGATCCGCTGACCCACTTGCTTTTGGTAATGCGTAATCTCAAATAACGGCCTATCTACACCAGGAGAAGAAACTTCTAGAGAGTAATTCCCTCGAATAGGATCTTCAACATCCAATATCGCACTCAATTGCTCGCTCACACGTGAACAATCTGTCACTGTGATCCCTGCCTCGCTATCTATATAAACCCGCAATACACTATATTTACCCTGGCCATGATATTCACAGCCCACAAGCTCAAAGCCCATCGTCTGCACGATAGGAGCTAAGCGTTCACTTAATGTTGTCGCTACTTTTGTCATAATTTTTTGCTATAAAAAATGGGCTAACCGCCCAATTCCATTAAACCCTATGTTTTTAAACAAAAAAACCCCAAGTGGGGTTTTTTTATTTTTTCTAATTTCTTGGTAGCGGGGGCTGGATTTGAACCAACGACCTTCGGGTTATGAGCCCGACGAGCTACCAGGCTGCTCCACCCCGCAATAACGTCGTCATTCTATATAAAAGGATTTGGACATTCAAGTTAAAAGACGAAGATACTTAACTTATTTGCAATTGTGTAACTATCCAGCAAATTACAGCGCTCTAATCGTGCCCGTGCCCGCGTGCGTGC
>DHJK01000051.1:6915-20908 GCA_002404295.1 Legionellales bacterium UBA4722 | reverse complement strand
GTGCGTGCCCGTCTTTTCCTATGTATTTAATTGAGCTCATTTTAGTGGATAGGAAAAGACGGGCACGGGCACGAAAAAGCGGTGCAATCCGCTGAATAGTTAGGATTTAATAGCGAATCCGAACACATTTCTATAGAATACAAGGTTGTATTAATCCTAGTCCTCGTATCGAAATGAGGTAATCTTGTGTCACAGCTCAAGCAATCCATTATAATTCTAACAGCCAGCTGCGCCCTCACTGCTTGCATGGTAGGCCCGGATTTCCATTCTCCGCTACCGCCTGCGACTAAAACTTACACTAAAACACCCCTGCCCAAAAAAACCATCAGTGTCGCAAATGCAGGAAAGTCAGGAAAAGCACAACAATTTACCATGGGGCAAAAAATACCCGCGGATTGGTGGGTCTTATATCATTCCATACCTCTCAACAACCTCATTACTACAGGACTCAACAACAGCCCTAACTTAGCCGCAGCCAAAGCAGCGCTGCGTCAAGCACAAGAAACATACAATGCACAATATGGAAATTTAATGTTCCCCGCTATCAATGCTCAGTTCAGCCCTCAACGTCAAAGCTTTTCTGGCTCCACCATTGATGGCTCGGTGCCTTCCAGTGTTTTTAGCTTATACAATGCCTCTGTCAATGTAACTTATACGCTTGATGTGTTTGGTGGCTCAAGAAGGCAAATTGAGGCTGCGCTCGCTCTAGTTGATAACGAATACTATCAATTGTATGGCGCGTACATTACTTTAACCTCAAATATCGTAACGACTGCAATAGCAGTGGCTTCTCTACAATCACAAATCGCGTCTACCGAACAGTTAATTCACGACAATTTAAACCAACTGACCATCCTTAAAAAACAATTTGATCTAGGTGGTATTTCGCAAACAGATGTATTGTCACAACAAACTTTACTTGAGCAGACTCGGGCACTACTTCCTCCCTTAGAAAAAAGCTTGGCTCAGTCACAGCATGCCTTAGCTATACTTGTGGGATCTCTGCCTAGCCAAAGCCATTTACCCAATATCAATCTGGACAAACTGACCTTACCCACACGACTGCCTGTATCCTTACCCTCATCACTAGTACGTCAACGACCCGACATACAAGCATCGGAAGCGCTAGTACATCAAGCCAGCGCTCAAGTTGGCGTTGCGACCGCCAATCTATACCCACAAATCACGTTAAGCGGGGATTATGGATGGTCTGCTACATCACCAAACCTGTTATTTCATCCAGCATCAAATGTATGGGACTTTGGCGGTCAATTATTACAACCCGTTTTTCATGGCGGCGCACTCAGAGCGCAAAAACGTGCGGCCATTGCCGCTTTCGAGCAATCCTATCAACAATATCGTCAAACAGTCTTGTCAGCTTTTAAAGATGTTGCAGATGTATTGCGGGCACTGGAAACCGATGCCCGAGAATTAAACGCACAAAAGCGCGCTGAAATAGCAAGCCGTGCTACACTACAACTCACGCGTGAACAATTTAAATTGGGAGCGGTCACTTTTATTAATGTGCTGAATGCAGAGCAACAATATCAACAAACCGTCGTCAAACGTATTCAAGCGCAAGCAGCACGCTATTCGGATACAGCTGCATTATTTCAAGCCTTAGGAGGCGGATGGTGGAATGGAGCAGTGATACAATGAAAAAACCAATGCTCATCATGCTGATCGTGGTGGTTCTATTGTTTGGCGGCATCTTCGGCTATAAAATCTTCATGGGACGCATGATAAGCCACTACATGGCAACCATGGGCGCGCCTCCCGTTTATGTATCTGCCATGGATGTGAAATACTATAACTGGCAGCCACAACTAAAAGCGGCTGGCAGCTTACGCGCGGTGCTGGGTGTGAACATCACCACTGAACTTGCTGGCATGATACGCTCTATTCATTTTGTGCCTGGCAGCATTGTCAAGAAAGGCGACTTGCTAGTCCAACTCGATATAGATCCAGATACTGCCCAACTACACACCTTGCAAGCGAATGCTGAGTTAGCCGCTATTGTATATAAGAGAGATAGTGCACAATTAGAAATCCATGCTATCAGCAAAGCGACCTTAGATTCTGACGATGCCAATCTCAAAAGCACCTTAGCGCAAGTGGCACAACAAACCGCTATCATCGCTCAAAAAACGATACGCGCACCTTTCAATGGTCGACTGGGTATCTCTGCCGTTAATCCGGGGCAATACCTAAATCCAGGTGATAAAGTCACGATGTTACAAACGTTAGATCCAATTTATGCAGATTTTTATGTTCCGCAAGAAGCGCTAGCCTCAATCAAAATAGGTCAGCCTGTGAACCTTACTGTTGATACATTCCCTACCTTAAGATTTACCGGCGTCATTACGACTGTTGATCCTGGATTAGATACCAACGTCCGCAACGTACAAGTTGAAGCTACCATTCCTAATCCACAATTTAATCTTGCACCCGGCATGTTTGCTGCTGTGACAGTCAATACTGGCAAGCCAGTGCCTCGCCTCACGCTACCGCTTAGCGCAGTTAGCTTTAATCCCTATGGCGAAGTGGTTTATGTCATCCGTAAAGAAACTAGCAAAGATAAAAAGAAAGAACCTATCTTAGTGGCTAAAGAAACATTTGTGATCACAGGAGAAAAGCGTGGCGACCAAGTTTCCATTCTTCAAGGATTAAAAGCGGGCGACAAAGTGGTAACAAGCGGACAACTCAAACTTAAAAATGGGAGTGTCGTTATTATCAATAACACAATTATACCTGCGAATAATCCGGCGCCTACGCCAACAGATGAATAAGTGTCTTTAAGGTAACGTTTTAACATGAAATTCACAGACATTTTTATAGAGCGACCCGTTCTTGCAACTGTTATAAGTTTGCTTATCCTATCATTGGGTTTACGATCGGTATTTTCGTTACCCATTTTACAATACCCGTTTACGGAAAATGCAGTCGTCACTGTATCAACCACCTATACTGGCGCCAATCCTACACTCATTGCTGGATTTATTACAACACCTATAGAAAATTCCGTTGCTCAAGCCAACGGTATTGATTACATGACTTCAAGCAGCACCCAAGGGCTCAGCATTATTCAGGCCAATCTACGGCTTAATTACGATCCCATCAAAGCGATTGCTGAAATTAATACCAAAGTTAACGCTGTATTAAACCAACTCCCTAAAGAATCACAGCAACCTACGATCACAGTCGCCGTAGGTCAAACCATTGATTCAATGTATATTGGATTTTACAGCAAAATATTACCCAGCAATAAAATTACAGATTATATCGTGCGTAATGTACAACCCAAACTACAGGCTATTCAAGGCGTACAAACAGCGGAAGTATTAGGCTCAAGAACATTTGCCATGCGCGCTTGGCTAGACCCGATCAAATTAGCTGGCCATCAAATGACAGCGGCTGATGTGGCCAACAAACTTTCGACCAATGATTTCACATCGGCAGTCGGTCGCACCAAAGGAAATATGTTCACAACTGATTTAACTGCAACTACAAACCTGCATTCAGTGGATGAATTCAAGAATCTCATACTCAAATCACAAAATGGCGCTATCGTGCGCCTAGGCGATGTCAGCAGAGTCAGCCTAGGCTCACAAAATTACAGCAGTGCCGTACAATTTGATGGGGAACCCTCTGTTTATGTGGGTATTAAAATTGCACCTTCTGCGAATTTATTAACGGTTATTGACAGTGTGAGAAAAGCATTCCCCGATATTCAAGAGCAACTACCTGAAGGACTGAATACCAAAATTGTTTATGATGCATCTGCATTCGTAAATAGCTCTATCCATGAAGTCATACGCTCCCTGCTCGAAGCATTGCTCATCGTAACGGCAGTGATTTTTCTATTTTTAGGCTCTATACGTTCTGTCGTTATACCTGTTATAGCAATGCCCCTCTCATTAGTAGGTGCATTTTTTATTATGCTACTACTAGGCTATTCCATTAATTTATTAACCTTACTTGCTTTAGTACTGGCTATTGGTTTGGTCGTTGATGATGCCATTATTGTCGTTGAAAATATTCATCGTCATATAGAAGAAGGTATGAAACCTATTCAAGCTGCAATCCAGGGCGCACGAGAATTAGCAGGGCCTATTATCGCCATCTCTATCGTTTTGATTGCCGTCTATGTTCCCATTGGATTTATGGGCGGGTTAACAGGTGCTTTGTTTACAGAATTTGCCTTTACTCTTGCGGGCGCTGTTGCAATATCAGCGATTGTTGCACTGACACTCTCGCCAATGATGTGTTCACGGTTTTTAAAAGTTAACAATAATAATCATAGTAAATTTATTAAGTATATTGACGATCGCTTTGACAAGCTTCGTCAAATTTATCATCGCGCACTCAACAACGCACTCAACTACCTAGCTGTGGTTGCTGTATTTGCCGCCATTATTTTAAGCAGTAATTATTTCTTATTTGAAACATCTAAAGCAGAACTGGCACCGCAAGAAGATCAAGGCATTATACTTACCATGCTGATGGCTGCCCCTAACGCCACCCTAGAGCAGACCCAGCTTTATTCTCACGCTGTTAATAAAATATTTTTTAAATTCCCAGAAACTGAACACACGTTTATGGTCGATGGTTTCAATGGCCTGAATAGCAGCATTGGCGGCATGGTGTTAAAACCCTGGAATGAACGTAATCGCACAACTAACCAACTTCAGCCTGATGTACAGCATTTATTAGATCAAATTTCTGGCGCCAAAATTGCTGCTTTTCAAAATCCATCTCTACCGGGCGGTGGCAGCGGGCTGCCCATTCAATTTGTGATTCAAACAACCCGAAGTTTTGATGAGCTGAACACCCTTGCTCAAACTTTTATTGCGAACGCTTGGAAAAAAGGCATATTTTTATATCTGGACTCAGATTTAAAAATAGATAAAACACAAACTGAAATACAATTGAATCGCGACAAAGCATCTGAGCTTGGTCTCACCATGCAGGATATCGGGAACTCACTAGGCTCAGCCTTAAGCGAAGGCTATATTAATTATTTTGATCTAGCTGGGCGCTCTTATCAAGTGATCCCCCAAGTTTCTCAAGTGAGCCGCTTGATTGATTCTGACGTATTAAATTATTATATTACAGCAAAAAATGGCGCATCTGTTCCGTTATCCAGTATCGCAACATTAAAAAGCAAAGTCGTACCTGAATCGTTAAATCACTTTCAACAGCTCAATTCAACAACTATTTCAGCTGTCGCTTTTCCAAGTGTCACGATGGGAGAAGCGTTAGATTCCTTTAGAGCTATTGCAAAAGATATTTTACCTCAAGGTTATACCATTGATTATGCCGGCCAATCTCGCCAATATATGCAAGAAAGTTCTGCGTTGGTTTTAACTTTCTTCTTTGCTCTCCTTATTATTTATCTTGCTTTAGCCGCCCAATTCGAAAGCTTCAAAGACCCGTTTATTGTTTTAATCAGCGTTCCTATGTCAATCTGTGGCGCGATGATTTTTATTAGTTTAGGTATAGGTGGCGCAACCCTTAATATTTACACTGAAGTAGGCTTAGTCACTTTAATTGGTCTCATTAGTAAACATGGTATTTTGATCGTTCAGTTTGCCAATGATTTACAAAAACAAGGTAAAAATAAACGTGAAGCAGTAGAGACAGCCGCAGCTGTTCGATTACGACCTATCTTAATGACAACGGCTGCAATGGTGCTTGGCGTGGTCCCCTTGATTTTAGCGACAGGCGCTGGCGCTTCAAGCCGCTTTAGTATCGGGCTTGTTATTGCTACAGGTATTTCTATTGGCACGCTATTTACGTTGTTTGTGGTGCCGGCGATGTATATGCTTTTAGCGGATAATAAATCGCAAAAAGAACACACCGAATAATCATACAGAATAAAGCCGATAACAATTTCTTCCCGCTTCTTTTGCCACATACATTGCCATATCTGCTTTTTTCATTAATTCAAAAGCGTTATCGCCATCCGATGGATAAAAAGCAATTCCTATACTGGCCGATACGTCTAACTCGTAACCTTTGACATACATCACAGAACCAATCCCTGTAAGGATTTTTTGAGCAACCAACACAGCATCATGCCGATCACTGATTTCAGGTAACACAATGATAAACTCATCTCCGCCAGACCTCGCAACCGTATCACTCCCCCTGACTGATGCGGTCACTCGCACGGCTATGGTTTTTAGCAACTCATCGCCAATATCATGACCTAGTCGATCATTAATATCTTTGAATTTATCTAGATCTAAAAACAAGATCGCTAATAACAACTGCGATCTCTCTGTTTTGGCAAGGCCTTGGTTAATACGATCTAACAATAATTGCCTATTAGGCAAACTGGTTAAAACATCGTGATAGGCCAACTCACGAATTTTTGCTTCATAACCTTGACGAACTGTAATATCAAATAACGTGCTTCTACTCATCACATAGCGCCCTTCGTCATCATAGACAGCTACTGCATTAAGTAAAGCATGAAATAGAGAACCATCTTTACGTCTTACTTCATATTCTAAATCATTTACAAATCCTTGCTCTTTAAACTTAGGAAACTCTTCCTGAAATTTTTCATAGCTTGCAGGTGTCAAGAAATCAGATAATCTCATTTTCCCAATCACTTCTTCAGGGGCGTATCCTGTCCATTGTAATTCAGTATCATTCATACGAATAAAAATCCCATTGATATCGAGTGAGTGATAACCGCAAGGGGCATTATTATATAAATCTATAATTTCTTTACTTGATTGACTCAAGGCATCAACCGTTTTTCTATGACCGACAATGAGCGTAGCCAAATAAGCAACAACGATAAACAACAATAATAAAGTCACAACATAATAAACAGATAGATGCATCAAAATGACGGCTTGTGACATATGATGAATTTCTAACAATGCTCGCTGTATAGCTTCATCTATTTGAAAAATACCATAAAAAAATATTGTTAAAATCAAAGCTAATGGAATATAAAGAATCAAAAAAATCTTAAAAATGGCTTTCAAACCTAAGTCATTTTTCTTGGGCGTGACCCAAAATGAGACAAATTGTAATACGTTCTTCATAATGCTTCGCTAGACCGTATCGATCCTGCCAGCTCTCTTAATGCAATAAAAAACATCGTATAATCAATTTGCTCACTGCCATGCAGTAATTGCAAAACTTTTTCCCAACGCTCTATTGGACGATGACGCTTTCCCATCCAATTATTGATAAGGGTTTCAACTTTAGCTTCATGCTTATCGCTTTGCATCACTGCTACCGTCAGCATTTTTTGCAAATCATCCAATTCATCTCTTAATGTCAAACGCGCCAACGTATTCCAATGTCCGTCTCGAGAATCTGCTGATACTTGATCACGAAACCAAACCAAATTGAAGCGACCACCCACATCAAAATAGATTTTTGCTGTTTTAATTAAGTCAAATTTATGCTGCGTTGCCACTTCAATAATATTCAATGAGGTATAAAGAGCACGATAAACAGCGATTCGACTCGCAATTTCTTCAGAAAACCCATGTTGCACAAATCGCTCCACAAGCTCAGCTAAATACTGCTTAGTCACACCACTCATCAAACTAGGAATAATCGCTTCCAACTTACGTATTCGTACTGAAAAATGTTCAATTGTTTTCTCAATGTCCATTCCAAAATAATGACTGCGCAAAAACCAGCGTGTAGAAAGATTTAATAAAGTGCGCACATGGTGCAATAGTTCATATTGCAATGAAATAGGAATGGCAGTGCCTAAGGAATCAACCAGTTTTTCTAAAGACTTAGAATCAAAAATTTTAGATGAAATAGTATGTGCTTTTATAATTTCTGCGACAGAAGCGCCTGTTTCAGTCTGTACACGATAAACAAAAGTAATGCCCATTTCATTAACAACTCTATTACTCAGTTGCGTCGCAATAATTTCTCGCCATAATCTGTGTTTTTGCATATCCGCATGATATGGTTTTTCCAATTTTCGCGGAAAATAATGCACTAACGTTTCAATAAAATAAGGATCATCTGTTAAATTTGATTTTAAAATTTCACTTTCTATATGAATCTTACTATAAGCCAATAAAATAGATAATTCTGGTCGAGTTAACCCTGTCCCTGCCGCTTTGCGATCCAAAATTGTTTTATCATTAGGTAAAAATTCAACAACTCTATCAACCACACCTGTTACTTCTAAATCTTTCAGATATGCTTGATATAATCCAAGATAACGTACAGCACTTAATGCAGAAAAACTCATTGTCAGCGCCTGACTATAATTATCTTTTAGCACTAATGCAGCCACTTCATCTGTCATTTCTACTAATAGCGTATTTCTTTTCTTTTCGGTTAACTGACCCTTGGCAACGACCGCATCCAATAAAATTTTGATATTAACTTCATGGTCTGAACAATCCACACCTGCAGAATTATCAATAGAATCCGTATTAATTAACCCACCTTGCAAGGCGTACTCAATACGACCCAATTGCGTAAAACCAAGATTGCCACCCTCACCCACCACAAGACAACGTAATTCATAGCCATTAATACGACAAAAATCATTTGTCTTATCTCTTACATCAAGATCACTTTCTGTGGATGCTTTAACATAGGTGCCAATCCCACCATTAAACAATAAATCTACTGGTGCTTTAAGTAATGCACGAATCAAATCATTTGGCGAAAGAGAGCTATCTTTTACATCTAATAATTTTTTCATTTCCGGAGATAAAAGAATCGTTTTATCCGTTCGCTTAAAAATACCGCCGCCCTTTGAAATCAATTTTGCATTATAATTTTCCCATGATGAAGTGGGTAAATTAAATAATCGCACACGCTCTTTATATGACTTTTCTGGATGCGGATCTGGATCAATAAAAACATGGCGATGATCAAATGCACCCACTAATTTAATATGTGGCGAATAAATCATGCCATTACCAAAAACGTCTCCACTCATATCGCCAATGCCAACCACGCTAATATGTGTCGCTGGATCGTCAAGATTTTTATTTAATTCACGGAAATGACGTCGAATGGATTCCCAAGCCCCGCGCGCTGTGATACCCATTTTTTTATGGTCATATCCCGCTGAACCACCCGATGCAAATGCATCGCCCAACCAAAAATTATATTCATTTGAAATACCATTTGCGATATCAGAAAAAGTTGACGTACCTTTATCCGCAGCAACTACCAAATAAGGATCTTCCTCGTCATAGCAAACTACATCTTTAGGTCTTATTACTTTATTTTCTTTAATATTATCTGTGAGATCTAATAACCCACAAATAAATGATTTATAGCAATAAATAACTTCCGTCTGAGTTGTTTCACGACTTGCTGTAGCAGGCAATGCTTTTAGAACAAACCCTCCTTTAGCACCCGATGGGATGATAATCGCATTTTTAACCTTTTGCGCTTTCATCAAACCTAAAACTTCTGTACGAAAATCTTCAAGCCGGTCTGACCAGCGAATGCCGCCTCTCGCAACTTTCGCACTACGCAAATGTATGGCTTCAAACCGTGGGGAATAAACAAATATTTCAAACAGTGGATGCGGTAGTGGCAACTCTGGAATTTCACTAGATCTGAATTTCAAAGACAGATACTCTTTAGGTTTACCGTTTTGTGTTTGAAAATAATTAGTGCGCAATGTAGCTTGAATTAACTGCAGGAATCGCCGCATCACTTTATCTTCATCTAAGCTGGTAATAGCATCAAGCGTTGCAATGATTTTTTTCTCTAATTCAATAATTGAAGTTGAAGATTTTTTCTTAGGGTCATTTTTTAACTTAAACAAACTAACAAGATCTTTTGAAATATTGCAATATTTTACAAGTATCTTTTCCATATATGCCTGGCTAAATCTAAAAGATGCCTGATGCAAATATTTAGCATACGCACGCAAAATGCCAATCTCTCGCGAAGTAAGCTGAGCTGCTAATACTAATTTATTAAATCCATCATTTTCACATACCCCTAAGCAGATATTCGTAAATGCTTCTTGAAAAATGGGTTCTGTTTTTTCGATATCTAGTACATTCTTTTCTGTACATGCAACACTAAAATCACTAATGAAAACTGCGGCTTTCTGCAAATTAATTTTATAAGGGCGCTCGTCAAACGTACGCAGCCCCAAATTATCCAAAATAGGTAAAATATCTGACAATGGAATCGCATTATTGTATTGAAAAAGTCTTAAATGCAGAGCAGTCTCTGTCTTTTCTGGCGGCTGATAAAAATCAATCTGATACGGCTTTTCAACAGAAAGTTGCTCAATTTGGAGAATATCAGCAATCGCTACACGAACAGGACAATAGTCTTGATAGCTTAGAGAAAAAGCTGCTTTATATTTAGCATAAAGCAACTTACCTTTTTTATCTCCATTCTTCTTGTTTAAAGCTATTTGTAGCTGTTCTATCCATGCATTGCTCATTTCAGCTTCCTTATTATTAATTTAAATCCTGTAGCTAGTGTAATCTGCTATAGTCCTCCATTACAATAGCCCTAAAATAAATAGTAAATTCAATTGGTTATCTCACACAAAATATAAATTTCTTTTAAGCACACTTATCGCAGTCTTTAACTATACTGAAAACAGGTCAGTCAATGAGGTTTTTTATGAAACCGCTGGAAGTATTGAACGATAAATTTACTAATACTGATAAAAATCGACGTGATTTTCATCAAGTTGCGAATCAAAAAATTGCCCATGCAAAGCAACACCATCATAGAATAGGCCTTCTACTTATTAATCTGGACAACTTCCAATCTATCAATATTAATTATGGTCAATCTATTGGTGATAAACTCTTACTGGAAACTCATGAACGACTAGCCTCTTGTCTGAGCGCAGAGGACTTTATTTCACGTATCGATGGCGATGAATTTGTTATTATTCTTGGAAATATTACTACGGCAAAAGAGGCTCAAGCTGCCATACGAAAACTATTAAAGTGTTTTAAAATAAAGTATAGCTTAGATGGGACTTCTGCCCGTATACATGCCAGCATAGGAGCCGCTTATTATCCTCACGCTGGCAAAGACTCACATGCATTATTAGAAAGTGTTGCAATTTGTATGTTGCATGCAAAATCATTAGGCGGCAACAACTGTCAACATTACTCTGAAAAACTTAGAAAAAAACACCAGAAAGAATCTTATTTAGAAAATGCTTTAAAATTTGCCCTGGAAAACAAAGAATTATTTCTCACATACCAACCCATCTTTAATTTGCCTACAAAAGAAATGGTGGGCATGGAAGCATTGTTGCGTTGGCGCCACCCTATCCTTGGTTTAGTGCCACCCGACGTTTTTATTGGGCTTGCAGAGAAAAACGGTTTAATTGCGACTATTGGAGAATGGGCCTTGCAAGTCGTATGCAAACAAGCCAAGGAATGGTATAACACGGGATATAATCATTTTAAAATATCTTTTAATATTTCGTCCAACCAATTACTTCAAAAATCTTTCCCACAAAAAATGATGACCACGTTTAAAGATACTCTTATACCATCGCATTTACTTGACATAGAACTCACCGAAACTGCTTTTTTAACGCATGCCAGTTATTTTGAAACCATTTTAAAAAAAATGGCTAAAACAGGTATAGGCATAACAATCGATGACTTTGGCACAGGACATTCCTCTCTATTACGCCTGAAAAACTTACCCATTAGAGCGTTAAAAATAGACAAGTCATTTGTTTTAAATATAACTCCCCACTCTTTTAATGCTATTATTGTTAATTCTCTTATTAATTTAGGCGGGAAACTAGGCTTGAATGTCATTGCCGAAGGAATAGAAACAAACGCTGATTTACAATTTCTCATTAACAATGGCTGTCTTCAAGGGCAAGGTTACTATTTATGCAAGCCACTCAATGCAAAGCAAATGACTACTTTTTTAAAAAAGAATAAAAAATAACATGAAAAAAAACAAACAGCCGTTGCTTTATTTTTTACCTTTCATTACTTTTGCTTTGCTACTATTATCAAGCTGGCAACTCTCCCAATCCAAAACTACCGAGATGTTATCCACAACATCAAGCAACGCATTACCTAATATCAATCTACCTCTGTTATTGCAGCCCTCAAATCGCTTCACCTCTAAAACATTAGAAGGAAAAGTCTGCCTTTTAAATATTTGGGCATCGTGGTGCCCTGCTTGCAGGGCTGAGCACCCCATTCTCATGAATATTAAAGAGCACTTCTCCACCCCCATTTATGGCATCAACTTCAAAGATAATCCTGAGAATGCAACCTATTGGCTTAAGACTGAAGGAAATCCCTATGTAGCAGTAGGCGTTGATGTTGATGGTGCCCTCGCAACCTCCCTTGACATCGACGGCATTCCTGAAACAATTTTACTCGATAAACATAGAATAATTCGTTATCGCTATAAAGGCATTCTTGATATGTACGTTTGGAAAAACACTTTTCAACCATTAATAGAACAATTAACGCGTGAACAGTAGGCTTTGTATTGCACGAAATATAAGATTCAGGTAATGTCAGCACACCATGGACATTAAGCGATCGGTACGGAATGAGCGCGCAACGAAAAAAATATAATATGATTGGTTGGCGAGAAAGAGTCGCTTTACCAGAACTTGGCATTGACAAAATTAAAGCCAAAGTAGATACGGGTGCTCGCACCTCAGCCCTGCATGCTTTTAAATTGCAGCCTTATAAAGAAGGAAATATAGACAAAATTCGTTTTGACATCCATCCTATCCAACATAATGTGAGCGAAGTCATCACTTGCGTCGCTGATATTGCTGACAAACGTTGGGTCAGTGACTCCGGTGGTCATCGTGAAGAACGCTATGTCATTAGCACACCTATTATTTTAGGTGACCAAACTTGGTCTATCGAAATCACATTGACCGAGCGAGATTCGATGTTGTTTCGTATGTTGCTGGGTAGAAGCGCTATTAGAAAACGCTTTACTGTCAACCCTGCTCGCTCATTTATAAAAGACCCAAAGAAAGGTTTTATCTTATGAAAATTGCAATTTTATCAAGAAGACATGATTTATACTCTACACGCAGACTGGCAGAAGCTGCCAGAGAACGTGGTCACAAAGCAGATATCATAGATACATTACGCTGTTACATGAATATTACATCTGCACAACCTACCATTCACTATAAAGGCGCGATACTCGACAGCTATGATGCTGTTATCCCTCGCATCGGTGCATCCATCACCTTTTATGGTGCTGCTGTAGTACGACAATTAGAAATGATGGGGGTCTTGTGTGTAAATGATTCAATCGCCATTACCCGCGCACGCGATAAATTACGTTCATTACAATTATTATCAAAAAAAGGGATTGGTCTTCCTATTACAGGTTTTGCGCATTCCTTAGATGAGATTCAGGATTTGATTAAAATGGTCGGTGGACCACCGCTCATTATTAAATTTTTAGAGGGTACACAAGGTGTCGGCGTTGTATTGGTAGAAACAGCAAAAGCTGCACGTAGTGTGATTGAAGCGTTTTTAGGACTTAAAGTAAATATCTTAGTCCAAGAGTATATTAAAGAAGCAACAGGTGTTGATATTCGTTGTTTTGTGGTTGGCAACGAAGTGGTTGCCGCTATGAGACGTCAAGCCAAATCACCCGAAGAGTTTCGTTCAAACTTACATCGCGGCGGAAGCGCAACCTCTGTCGAAATTACGGATGAAGAAAGAACCATGGCGATACGCGCTGCACATATCATCGGATTAAATGTGGCAGGTGTTGATATTGTACGATCAAATCGCGGACCGCTTATTATTGAAGTGAATGCGTCACCAGGTATTGAAGGGATTGAGAAAGCAACTAAAAAAGATGTGGCAGGCACAATCATCAAATTTATTGAACAAAACACAGATCTTGATAGTGATAAGATTAGGACGAAGGGATAACAGATTTTATCAGTGACTGCTTATCTTCATTACAACATGAGTTATCAACACAAACTTCGATTTAATCTGCGGCGTCATTGCGAGCGAAGCGA
>DHJK01000051.1:0-6825 GCA_002404295.1 Legionellales bacterium UBA4722 | reverse complement strand
TTCGAGCTGGATTGCTTCGCTTCGCTCGCAATGACGTCTCTGATTAAAGCGATATCAGTGGGGATAACTCAGATCGCAAATACGCAAAAATGAAAGGCATCCTCACAACAAAATAGCCTTAAAATCCGTCGCCAACTGCCCTAAGTCGAGCTTATTCAGAAACAACGAATAGCACATCCACGCACTCAACGCCGCCAAATCTCTAAATTGCGGCGGAATATACCTAGGCGGCACTAGAATTCCTTCTTCCACTAAATCTGATAAAATATGAATATCTTCCAACGTAGTTTTACCGATAAACAGAATCGGTATCTGATTCACCAACCCACGCTGCACAGCAAGACGAATATAATTATAAATTAAAATAAACCCTTTGCTATACGACAAATCCTTGGTAAAAGGACCGCCATCAGGCGTGCTTCCGCGAAAAACGCGAGTCGATGCTTGAAAACTTTCAGCTTCATCCAATCCCTGTTCTCTATAGAAATTAAAAACATCGAGAAAGTTTGCGCCTTCCTCTGCCATACTAACTGCCGTAATACGATTGGTTAAGCGCTTAAGACGTCCAGGATAAGAAGCGAAGGTAAATACTTCCGTAATAATGGCCAAGCCTTCTTGCGTGACCGTTGAGGAAGGTGGGCCTTTACTTAAAAAAGTACAATAAGGCTGCTCCAGACCATTTAAAGTCGTACCTAAATGCACCCATCCTTCATGTACTTCAAATGTGCGAATCTCCCTTGCGCTAAAGGTCAATCCTGCGTGAATTTTAATACGCTCAGCACCTGCTGATGCATCAGCCAAAATCCCATCACTTAACTCCACCCGTAGATTATTTTGCTCTGTAAAATACCCTGCGAGCCTTTGTCTTAAAATTTCTACCGTCTCTTCACTACTATGCGTTTCTAGATCTGCCTCCGTTGAAACTTGGTCTTTAATATTTGCCAATGTATTTGACACCAGCGTCGCCAAATCTTTTAACGTCGGAGCACCAATATGAAATGCATCTTCTGAACTACCATAAAGTTCTTGAGAAATTTTAGTGAACTTAGCAGTTCCACGCGCCATCAGCATCTCAACAACACGACTATACTCATGACACATACGCTGCATAATGCTGCCAACACCGCTGTATTGACCTAAGGTACGACGAATGCTGCGCTCTATTTCATAAAACTCTTCGATTTTTTTTACAGGATCAAACTGTAGTGGGTTTTTTCGCTGATAATATTCCTCATTAACTTGAGGAAGTTTTTTACATTTATCTTTAAAAAACTGCTCCTGGATTTCAGTATCCCATTTAGAAGCGTCTAAAATACGTATAGGCTTTTGTGCAGCGACAATCCGCTCAGAAAGCTCATGAATAACCTGCTGGTATTCCGTTGGCATAAAGCCTCTGCTACTAAAGCGCACCGAGCGCGCCGGAGACTCTCCGATGAAAGCCTGTTTTCACAAGCTTTCAAACCTTTTAACAATAAGATTTATAGCATTCCATATTTTTGTAGCTTGGTACGCAATGTTCCGCGTGACAACCCAAGCATACGCGCGGCTTTAGATTGATTGTTATTAACATATTTCATGACTGCGGTTAATAATGGCTCTTCCACTTCATCAAGAAAGAAGTCATAAATATGTCGCGTTTCTTCACCTTTGAGATTTGAAAAATAATGCTTCATCACCTGTGTCACATTATCACGTAAAGTGACTTCGGTGGAGTCGTGAGCTTGAAAGCCGGGTTGTGTGTTTTCCATCTGAGCCGTCCTTGATATTAATTAATTATCAACAAATAACGCCTTACGACGTTCTGATTCTTCAGCGCATTCTTTACAGAGCTGAAACCCAAATTGCTGACGAGCAAGAGGCATATCGTCACCACAATCTTTACAAAATTTAGCGCCTATTTTAACCACCGTATTTTGCTGCCGTTTATGCAGCTCAAGTGCAATTGCCCTATCAATGTAATCAGTCGCAATATCAGCCTCATCAGCCATCTTACACATCCTCATAGTAAAAAGGGAATTCATTATATGCAATTGTTTTAAAAACTCCAGTTATTTAATGGGCGCCCATGTCACCAAAGCTGCATTGTAGTGCAGTAATCGCGGCCACAGCTGCTGTTTCAGTGCGCAAAATACGTGGACCCAGGTTAAGTGGCAGAAAACCCTGCTGGCAGGCAAGACTAATCTCTGACTCGCTTAAACCACCTTCAGGGCCTATTAATAGAATGACACGTTGCTGCTTTTGCACGGGCTTATCTTTTAACTGGGACGTTGCTATAGGCGATAAAACGAAACACCAATCTGCCTGTACAGAACGTAAGCTGTTTTCTAGCGTCATAGGGAACAATAGCTCGGGTATTTGATTACGACCTGATTGCTCACAAGCGCTAATAATAATCGATTGCCAATGCTGAAATCGTTTTGCACGACGTTCTTCATCCAGTTTCACGGTGCAGCGCTCTGTAAACAAAGGAATAATTTTTTTAACCCCCAGCTCTACGGCCTTCTGGATGGTGTAATCCATTTTTTCACCACGTGAGATGCCCTGAGCTAAACAAAGTTCTAATGGCGACTCCGCTTCACGTGCCACATGCTCGTTGATCTGCACGCTGACTTGTTTTTTATTAATTTGGGTGATGGTGCTTTTGTACTCGCCGCCTTTGCCATTGAAAATGGTTACGGTATTTTCTGTATTGGCTCGCAGCACAGCAGTAAGATGATGGCTGGCCTGTGCGTCTAGCTGAATCACAGAACCGCAGACAAGGTCGACTGGTTGAAAAATACGTGAAATTGGCATGATACTCCACTTAGGTAACCTGAGTTATTTATTCTTATTGATCTATCCTGCATCTCACACTGCGTCATTCCCAAACGCATGATCTTTGCGTAGGCGCTATTGACCGAACCCCTTCCCCCTCCGGGGGAAGGGGCCTGATCAATAGCGCCTTCGCGAAAATGACACATTACGAAGCAATGAGTTGTTAACTATTATCCTGCAAAATATAATCCTCTACCGGCTTTCCAGCAATCAAATGCTCCTGAATAATCCGCTCCAACACCAGAGGACTACACGAGTGATACCAAATCCCCTCAGGATAAACAACCGCAATAGGCCCACTTCTACAAACCCGCAAGCAATTCGCTTTAGTCCGAAAAACACCACCCTGACCTGTTAGCTCCAGCTCATTTAATCGATTTTTTAAATACTCCCAAGCAACCAGCCCAGCCTCAGTTGTGCAACATTTGGGCTTCGTTTGATCACAGCACAGAAATATATGCCGCTTAATATCAGCCAACCCGACTTTCTCTATGCGCCGCTCTAACTCATTATCCATAACGCTATTCTATAGCTGGCAAAAAACTTTGCAATCGAATATCATAAGCGCCCCTAATTTTTTTAAACTAAAGAGCAGAGTTCTCCATGGGCAAGGTCTATATCCAAACACACGGTTGTCAGATGAATGAGTACGATTCTTCAAAAATGGCGGATGTATTGCTGGCTTCCCATCAATTAGAAAAAACCGAAGATCCTGCTGAAGCCGATGTTCTGTTACTCAATACCTGCTCAATCCGTGAAAAGGCCGAAGAAAAAGTGTATTCCGCTTTAGGACGTTTCCGCGTACTGAAATTAAAAAAACCACATGTCATTATTGGTGTGGGTGGCTGTGTAGCCAGCCAAGAAGGTGCTGCTATTCTAGAACGTGCCCCTTATGTAGATCTGATTTTCGGACCACAAACATTACATCGCTTAGGAGACATGCTCACCGAAGCCAAAACTAATCATAATTCTGTAGTGGATGTCAGCTTCCCTGAAATTGAAAAATTTGACCGCCTACCTGAGCCACGCGCAGATGGGCCAACCGCTTATGTCTCCATCATGGAAGGCTGTAGCAAATACTGTAGCTTCTGTGTAGTCCCTTACACGCGCGGCGAAGAAATCAGCCGCCCTCTTGACGATGTACTTGCAGAGATTGCGGCACTCGCAGCGCAAGGCGTACGAGAAATCACATTACTCGGACAAAACGTAAATGATTACCGCGGCCCGATGCATGAAGGCGGAATCGCTGATTTAGCCATGCTAATACACCTCACGGCAGCAGTTGACGGCATTCTACGCGTACGCTTCAGCACATCACACCCACTCGCATTTTCAAATAATCTTATTGAGGCTTATGCTAACGTACCTGAGCTCGCAAACCATTTACACCTACCTGTGCAAAGTGGTTCTGATCGTATTTTAGCTGCGATGAAGCGCGGCTATACTGCACTAGAATATAAATCCAAAATTCGCAAACTCCGCAAAGTACGTCCTACTATTTCTATTACTTCAGATTTCATTATCGGCTTCCCAGGCGAAACAGAAGCTGATTTCGAAGATACCATGAATCTAGTTCACGAAATCGGATTTGATAACTCCTTTAGTTTTATCTACAGCCCTCGCCCAGGCACCCCCGCTGCGCAATTGCCTGATGAAGTGTCAATGGAAGTTAAAAAACAACGCCTTGCGATTTTACAAAATCGAATATTCTTAAATATGCACCGCATCAGCGAATCCATGATTGGAACTGTAGAAAAAATATTAGTATTAGGCCCTTCCAATAAAAATCCAGAAAGATTAGCAGGACGTACTGAAAATAATCGCTATGTAAATTTTATCGGAACACCGGATATGATTGGGCAATTGGTTGCAGTTAAAATAATGACTGCTCAGCCTTATTCGTTAAGTGGTGAAATTGCGGACGCTTAGAACACCTCTCCCCTTGNNGCGGGGGGTGAGGGGTGCTTTTAGCGGCACCGCGTAAAAATCAAATTGATTTTTTAATTATCTAATCCCCATATCACTAAGATAAGGAGCTACTATGGACGAAAAATTCTGGCTAGATGCCTGGCAAACAAAAAACATCCCTTTCCACAATCAAAATGTTAATCCTGATCTCATCACTTATATCAAAGAGTTAAACCTAAAGCCGGGAAACACTATCCTTGTTCCGCTTTGCGGAAAATCAAAAGATATGTTTTGGCTTGCCGAGTCAGGATTCCACGTTATCGGCATCGAACTAAGCCCCATCGCTTGTAATGATTTTTTCACCGAATTAAATATAACCCCCAAAATCACAAAACTATCTAACTTCGCCAAATACCACCACAACAATATCGAATTACTCTGCGGAAATATATTTAACGTCATAAGCACTGATTTACCCACCATCCACGCCATTTACGACTGCAAAGCCCTCATCGCACTACCTCCAGACATACGAAAAAAATACGTAAATCACCTTATCTCTTGCACAGGCACTAAAATTCAAATTTTATTATTCTCGATAGAAGCCAACTGCCAAATAAAATCACCTCCTTTTCCAGTCAATAAAGCGGAACTGAATGTATTATATGGCTCTGATTTTGATATTCATTTATTAAATAGCTTTACTATCAGCACTATTCCTGAACGATTAATCAAAAAAGGGTATAGCGAAATGAGGGAGACTATTTATTTGATTTCAGAAAAGTTATTGTGAAATAGTTAGCCTTGACTGAAGCAATAAAATTGATCTTGATTATTGCGGTTTATTGTTATAATTTGATTGTGGATTTTATTAATCACCCGTTTTCAGCTCAATTCTATATATAGGCATGAGAAGAAATAAATTACTAGAGTTAAAATTAAGAAATGATTTGTTCTGATTCAGATACTTAGGATATACGTTAAGCATCGATTTTTTTAGCTAAGAAATGTTATCCTCGCTATGAACATTGGCTAGGCTACTATATTCAAATAATGCATAAAATAATGTTCGGTATTAATAAGTAAAAAAACATCATCTAAATAAAAAATATAGGATAACAGGTATGCAAATGGAGGCTTCTTCTAGCAAAGTGAAGATTAGCATTATAGAAGATAGTGAAATACACAGAGAGTGGTTAAAAGTTGAATTAGAAAATGATCCATTATTTGAGGTGATAAGCCAGGACCGCCTTGGAAGGCAAGGTATTGTATCTGTTAAGGAAAGATGTCCAAATGTAGTTTTGTTGGATTTTCAACTGGAAGACTTAACTGGGTTAGAGGTTGCAAAAAGAATTAATGTCTTCAATGAAAATATAAAGTTGTTCATTATTACTGCTCATACAGAAATTACAATTCTTGAAAGAATAATAAACGATAAACACATAAAAGGACTCGCAATAAAAAGTTCTATCTATTTTGATATGAATTTAATTTCCGCAATAAAAATTGTTGCAATGGGTGGAGTGTATTTGGAACCATCATTACTTGAAAAACTGCGAGAATCAGATAAATTGAACGGAATTAGCAACTTAACTCCGAGAGAATTTGAAGTATTTATTCAATCTTATGCCGGAAAGCCTGATAAAAAAATTGCCGAAGATTTATATGTCGAACTGCCATACATAAAAAATATTAAGTCGAAAATTTCTAAAAAAATAAAAAATACTAATGTTGATACCTTGTTAAGTAAACTAATCGAAAATGCTAATCTAAATCAATTTTCGACGGAAATTTATTTATAATTGAGGAATGCGATAAGAAAATACACTACTCAAAATTTAGTTTTTTTGTTTTTCGTTTGGACATTGCCAAATTTGTAACATTCCAATTGATATTGGTCAAATTATTAGAGGTGATTTAGCGCACTCCTAGCACTATTTAGAAAAATATATTATCATCGCTGCCGATCATGGAGTTCTTGATAGAAATACTGCAATAAAGTTTGCAAGATCGATCGTTTAAATCAAAAGAATTTTTAGAGAAAAAATACATAATGGGTATATACAAAAAAGATATAGAATTACATTCAGAATTCTATATTGC
>DHJK01000208.1:4700-4835 GCA_002404295.1 Legionellales bacterium UBA4722 | reverse complement strand
CATCTCCCTCTCGGATAAATGCAATGGCTGCTTGAAGCTCTGCCCGTATCGCTGTGGAGGATACTTGTTCCTGAAATATTTTTTCACAATTAGCTGCTTGAAGTTCTTTTATTTGGGCTTCTAATCCAGCCACTT
>DHJK01000208.1:0-4570 GCA_002404295.1 Legionellales bacterium UBA4722 | reverse complement strand
GTTGATGTCCGTGCGTAACCGATATTCATTTTCAATCACTAGGCTCTTAAAAGTCATGATAGACTTCCTATCTTATTTTAAAACCAATTCTATTGATAGGCTTTTAGGCTAGAGTTTCAAGCACTCAATAGAGCTAGCTCCTATTGATAGATAGAATAATGGCTTCTTAAGCCGGTTTGTTGTTCCACTGAGCCACAGACCCCGTGACGTAGTGAGAGCAGAGATTTGTCCCCTTCTGACACGAATGGGGGTTGAACCTGAATAAAGCAGGCTTAACATCCGATGATTTTAGCGGGCATAGCCTGCGTTCGGGGTTGATTACCTCTGGCGAACAGGCAGGTGCTGATTTGTTTAAACTGATGGAAATATCGTGTCACAAAAAGCCTGAAACAATCATTGGCTATGTGCACGAATCTAAGCTATTTGAGAATCGCGCGGCGAGAACGATTTCTGTGACCAAGACTGTAGTAAAATAGACTTTTAGGGAGGGGCATATCATGGACTCAAAAAACAGATCAGAATGGGCAAAAGATTTTGAAAGAATATCAGGCAAAATATCTAGCTTAGCCCAAGAATTAACGGACAATAAAAATGTATATGAATTTATCAACGAAATGGAATCTAAGAAAAAAGACTTAGAAATTGCGATTGACTCGTTTAAGAAGGTTCTTTAAAAAAGTAAGTCAGAAAAGCCTTCAACTGAAGAGGAATTGGCTTAATTATTGATCAATAACCGGCAAATAGGCAGCTAATCACAGGCTTCATCTACAAACCAAGCTCGCTATGAGAACCAAGGCGAACCAATTCAAGGGTGTCATCATCTGGTTTTCTGTAAATTAAAACCAAGTCTGGCTTGATATGACAATCTCGATGGTCATCCCATTCGCCTGTTAATGGATGGTCGTAATTGCGACGCGCCAATGGTTTGTCTACCACAAGTAAATTCATGATGGTTAATAAATCATGATCAAGTTTTTTATGGTGGCCAGATTTCTTTTCGCGTCTATAATCACGCTTAAATTGGGTAGTATGATTAATCGTCCTCATCATTTAAGCTCGCAAAAAGATCATCAACGCTACCCGCTTTTACTACCTTACCACGACGTGCGGCTCTCATTGCCTTAATTGTCTCTTTATTCGGTATCAGTGGTTCGAAAGGCAATGCCTTTTCCTTGGCGATACGAATAAGCATAATGCGAAAAGCATCTGATACAGTAAGCCCCATTGCTGCCAATACGGTAGCGGCCTCTTCTTTAATGTGACCGTCAATACGGGCACGAACAACAGCATTATTAGCCATAAATAAATCCTCCTCATCTGTGCTACATTGTAGCTCAATAATCATATTATGTCAAATGCCGCTATTGATAATGCCGCTATTGATAAATAACAGAAAAATTGAATATGATTTACAATGTTTATCCTATATAAAACATCCTTCTTAAGTAACGCCATATTTTATATAGGATAATTTCAACCAATTATCGGTAAGGTTTAAGACCTTGTCTTAACAAGGCAATGGATGCCTCATTTATCCCTGCTGCTTTCTCAAGTAGTTCACTTATTGCTAGCAAATAGTGATACCCAGTTAGTCGAGGCTGGTCAAAAAAAGAGCTGCTCAAAGCTACTTCTGTTAGAGCATTTATCATCCCAAAATGCTGGGCTTGCTCCTCTAATAATTCTGTATGGTAGTTTATTAATTTCACAAGTTCGTTTACGCTATGGTCAGCCATGGCTTGATCTCCAATTCAGATTGAGTTGTGGTTAGTGATGTGTAAGTGTTAGCGCACTTACATATCATGCTTATTTAAAATAATACTTTATTAACATTAAAGTATTATTTTATTGTTGTCAACTTCCTTTAGGACGTCCTGTAATTATTTTAGGTATTTTTTGAGAAGCTTTAATTAATGTATCTTCTGTTAACTTTTCAGCTAATTCTAAAGAAAGTCGTATAACAAAACTGTCGCTTAATACAACTTTTTTATTAAGGCATTTATCTTTTATAAGCTCAATATTTTTTATATCATGTTTTGTTAAAGCATAGCTTTTTCTTATTACTTTTTCTTTTTTCTCAGTAGTATTCAATACAATTTCTTTATTTATTGGGCTATTTTTCTTGTTCAAACAAATTCTCCTTCTTTCATAGAAATATTCTGAGTGTAATAACTAAATAAAATACGTTGAATTTGGTTAGTTATTCCTTGTATTTTATATTCATTCATTAGGTGTTTAGGAAGTATATCATGAAGAATCTTTGACCTAGCTTCTACAGTGAGTGATATATCCCATGCTATAAATTTTTCTTCTAATATTTTTTGTTTTTTCTTTTCTGCTCTTTCAGCCATTAATTTGATAGCTTTCTCTTGCTCGTTTCTATAATTTTCTGAAACATAGCAATTTCCTGTTCTTAAAAGCCCCATGAGAAAATTTAGATTATTTGTTTTTATTACTGGCAGGCTCTTATTTTCAAAATCATAGTTAAACTCAAGTAAGCTTTGTTCTACATTTAATGGCGTAATTATATTTAAGCTAGCTAATTGTTTCACCTGTGACAACTTAAATCCAAAATTCTTTTCATACATTGAAATATCAAAATTCCATTCGTCAGGTAAATCATTAGTAGTAGTTTTATTATTATAAAAACTACTACTACTAGAGAGCGTTGTGTTAGGTTGTGTGTTAAGTTTGGTGTCTACTTTGTGTGTAGTTTGTGTTAGGTTTGTGTGTAGTTTGTGTTGAGTTTCCATTTGTAGCAACTCTTTGTAAATGTGATCATGTATCTCATAGATAGACCAACCTCCCCTTCCATTTTTATAGCTATTAATCTTTATAAATTCTTTTTCACATAGCCTTGCAATGCTAGTCTTTATGCTGCCTAGATGGATTTCTAATGCGCTAGATAAGTGATTAATACTAAGAGGTTCCGTTACATGTGAACGCGATTTTTTACATGCTTCAAACACATATAAAAGTAACTTTCTTTGTACTCCTATTAATGTCGAAATATGATGGTTTTGTGTTAGGTTTGTGTCTACTTTGTGTGTAGTTTGTGTTTTCTGTGTGTTAAGTTTGGTGTTAGGTTTGTGTTTACTTTGTGTTAAGTTTCTAGTTTTTCTAACTTCCGTGTGTTGGGTTTGTGTTAAGTTTGTGTTAGGTTCTTGTGTTAGGTTTGTGTTAGGTTTGTGTTCGGTTTTATTGGCTGAAATTTCTTTTAATGTCCAATTTATATCAATAGGGGTTGCTTGATTCTCGGAAGAGTTATCTATTTGCTGCGTTTGTTTTAGAGACTCAGGCTCGTCAAAAACTCTATTATGGGAATATTTAGATGAAAAAGATTCATTTGTAACAGGGGAGAGAGGAGTTTCTCTTTCCTTAAGGTAACTTTCAAACATTCCTTTTTTTAACGCCATTTATTTATTCCTCTTGGGCTATTTCCATCATGGCTGTATTAGATCGTCGCGCTGTTTGTTCCATATTTTGGCCAGTGATTTTTTGCCAAATAGCAGTAATCAATTCATAGTATTCTTGGGCGAGGGGTGAAGTAGGCGCATATTCAAGAATAGATTGTTTGCAAACAAGAGCTTCTTGTCCTTTTACTGATACTCTAATCGGAATAGGGATGATATAAGAATTAAATTTAGATAAATATTGTGCATAAATTTGCTGACTTAACCCTGATCTTTCCAATAGGGTAGGGAACATGACAATTATTTGGTCTTTAATCCCCATCTCTTGTTGAAAATCAAATATGCTTGAAAGATTTGTTTCTGAGGCATTGTAAGCTAACAGATTGCATCCTAGAGGACACATAAGGACGTTAGAAGCTGTAATACTATTTTCTATGAGATGCTGCCAAGACGGGCCATTATCAAAGATGATCACCTCATATTCTGAAAGCAGTGGTAGTAATCTATCTTTAAATATATATTCTCGCCTTTTTTGTTGGTTTAACCATTTATCTAATACAACGAGATCATGGGTTTCTGGGATTATGTCTAGTGTAGGCAAAGAGGTTTTTTGAATGATTTCATTAATAGGGGCGTTCTCTGCCAGAAATTGATACAAACCTAGTGAACGATGATTTTGTTCAAGCGTCATTACTTGGCTCTTAGGCAACATTACATCAGTAATCGAACATTCAAAATCGAGTCCTATAATTAACGTCTTAATGCCATTGAGTGCATATACTCTTGCTTCATTAAAACTGGTAGTGGTTTTTAGGACGCCACCTTTTTGAATATATTTACAGATAACTAGCTGTCTGTTAGGGGAGGGTAAGAACCCAAATCGGCTTCCAATAGCTGGAAGTTGGCTTTGCTTCCAGTTTCTGACTTGAATTTTACCTCGGGAAATACGTTCTGCTTTAGGAATTTCGCCGCGTTCTTCCGCATTATAGAGGGTTTGGATAGACTTATATCGTTCATCCATTCGAAAGATGGCTCGAATATCAGCACTAGTCCAGTTTTCCTTTTCCATATTCTATCCTTATCATTGGTTAGAGGTTTTTACCGCTAAAACTAAATATAACGTCTAATATAAATTATTAGATGATAATTATCAATTAGCA
>DHJK01000003.1 GCA_002404295.1 Legionellales bacterium UBA4722 | reverse complement strand
AGATGTGTATACGAGACAGAGCCTCACACAGTTATTTAAACACTACCGGGGCTGCTAACGGAGCGCCATAATCCCTTATACATCAGAGCTGGCTAATTGTTAATTCGCCCCACGCAATAAGAATAATGTCTTTGTCTTCAATAAACATAGTAATATTATCCACTGTTGAACTGGATTGTGGGACTGCCACATGTACCAACGCTGGCCAACTATTAATAGGAAACAACGAATAGTTTAGGTGACGACACGCTACAACGATTTGAGATATCTCTTTTTGTTCTAAGTCGTAATCAGAACCAAACAACATTGGCTTGATATCACAAAGTATATAGCCATCTGGATGACTCCCATATAAGCGCTTTCTCTTAAAGCAGGCTATAGGTTTAGTTTTATTTAAATTATATCCTTCTGAAGAGGTTAAATAGAAATCAGGTTGTAGAAATTGAAAATTTGGGCTTGTGAAAAACGGGCAACAGACCTTTCGTATCATTTTTTCTTGTTCATCATTAATAAATATAATATCCAAGTGTTCAGTTTTCACAAACATAGACATAAAAATATTTTTTAGTTTTATTAATAGTTCTTCGTTTTTTGATGATAACGTTTTGATACATATGGCAATATGTAAGTCTTTATTTAATGAATCATATCTTACTTGCGCCAAATAAGCCCGCACTGGCGCGATGCAACCAACTAGCATTAAACAAACAGCCTGTTTAAACTTCATTTCGATTGTACCGTCTTGCTCTTTTATAAAAGATATATTGCTTGTCATACGCGCTCTTTAGTAATAATTGTTAATGTTAAAAAGGTGGATTTACACCAGAGACCCTTCCTAAAGTAATTTGTTCTTCAGGTTTAGGTACAACTATTTCATCTAAACCACCGTTATTTCCATGCAATGGAATTGCCGCTCGTTGAGTTATGCCTTCCGTACTCTTTAGGAAACCTTCGCTCATGAAACGGCCTGTATTTTGCTTTGGTAAACCATCTACGTCTCGATAATTTGTTGTTGTGTCTGGATTTATTCGAGTCCATGATGCACCATATGGGTGAGCACCATCACCCCATACACGATATACTTTTTCGCCTACGTTTACTTCGCTCCCCTTAGCTTCTTCGCCACGACTCATTTCCGGTCTTTCTAATTTTTCCGTCTTATTCCATATCCCCACTTTTTCTAACAAAGGCGTCAATTTTTCTGCTAAACCTACCGATTCTCCCACACGCAGCATGGTTGATGCAACTTTTCCTACCGGCATCATAGAAGCAATCGTTGCAGCATCTTTGGCAATAGGATCATCCCAAAATTTTTCCCATTTACCTTGTGATTTACGCTCTTCTCCTCTTTCGCTCATTTCTATTTTATTCATAAGATCATTCATAGGAGGGGAAGATAATGGTATGTGTGTTGATGTCGATGCATGATCTCTTGCCTGTGTTGCAGTCTCGGATTGTTTAAAGAAACCACCTGCATATGATGAAGATTTTGGCGATAGAGCAATAGGCTGCTTTGTGATCGCATCTACTTTACTTAACGTAGTCTCAACAGATTCTGTTGTGCGATGTTCTTTATGATCCGAAGGTGTAGGAGTTTTCGTTTGAGACGACTCCTCACCTGCAGATTGTTTATGTTCTGTATCTGCATGTGCTTTTGTATGGTGTACTACCGGTTCTTTTGGCGATTCAACAGGCACAGGATTTGCTGGCACCGATGGCGTGCTGAACTGCGCCTCTAACCGTATCAGATCATCCTCTAATTGTCTTGATCCTTCCTGATTAAACAATGGGATCTCAACTTTTTGTTGAAATTGCGTATTATGTGTCTCATGTAAACCATCCCCACCGCTACTGTCTAACCCACTTTGTTCTGCGGCACCGGTGAAAATAGAATCTTGATGAGCACGATAATCACCTTTTCCAACATTTACCCCAATTGTTGGGATCGCTGAAGCAAACGAACGATTACCCGTACCACCCAAATCTTGGAGGTTTCCACATAGACCGAATGAATTCCCTTGTTTCTCCTCTTCAACAGTGCGGGTGTTCATGTGCCCAACTTTAGTTTGATTGTTGCCAGTCACTGTTAACCTTCCGCCAGTTAAATTTGCTTCGCCAATATCAAGTGTTGAATTCGTTGCATTAATACCACTAACTTTATTTATTACTTTCGTATGAGAACTGCTTTGTTGATAGTTAAAATTGCCTTCGCTATCACCTGACAAGCCTTTGCTTTCGCTTTCGCTGGTATCACAATGTGATGTGATGTTGACTGTCTCAACAGTACCGCCAATCTCAACTGCATTGATATTGCCACTATCTATATCTAGCGTCTTAGCGTTAATATTAACTATTTCAGCATCAATCTCTTGATTAACGTAGCTAGTAGCACTCGCATTAGATGCACTAACGCTGGCACCTACCGTCGGATGACCGCTAGCTGTAACGCCAATGCTTATACCCTCTCTATTAGTATGACTGCTACTGTGTAAGACACCACCTTGTAGTATCACATGTCCTCCTTCTAAGTCCGCCCTCCCTGCGATCTTAGCGGGTATGCCACCCAGAAATTCTATGTTATTCAAGGCGTGAATCTTCAATGATCCACAGAATATACCCGCATTAGGATCTGTCGTTTGCCAGTTCAACTCAGTTTCGGTGTGGGTGAAATTGACTCGCGCAACGGTCATAGAAGAAGCCGGGAAAACCGCATTGGCGAGCGACCCAGACATAATGCCATTAAAAGAATTCAGCGAATCTATCGCTAGATTCCATGCATTCACTGCTTTAGTCGTAGCATTAGATTCACTCGCAACAGGTGTACCGCCTGAGTAAGATTGAGAATGAGGTGTGTTGAATAACGCTTGAAAGTCTTCATAAACAGATACCAGATTAAGGGGTGGACAAATGGGAAATTCAACGTTTGCAGTAATGCTATCACTTCTTGCCGAGTGATTTAATATGGGCGTTGAAATAATGACATCATGACCAGCATCTATTTCAAGTTTTCCGGCTGTCTGTATTTGCGCACCTTCTAGACGAACATCGTTTAAGGCATAGAGATAAACACCAGCTAGACTAACAACTCGCGTTAATCGACCATATTCATCGTAATGATCAGTAGAAGATTCAGTAATGATATTGCTACTGCTTCTAACATCATGATGATTTAATACAAGTGCGCGTAAAATTATATCTTTTCCTAATGCGGACAATGATGTTTGTCCGGGGGCACTAATATCCGTTGCTAGAACATCAATACTGCCATGTTGACTCTGTATTACATTATTACCTCCGGTTGAGCTAATGACAGAGGCCTGAGAATCCCAATCCGTTTCATCATGATCATGATCAAATCCATAATTGCTATCGTGCCGATCAGTAATTTTATACTGATGACTGCGTGCTGTCATTGTAATAGCCGCGTCTGTATGTATTATTGAACGTGGAACCAATCGCCACACTATTCCACTCCCATGAGGAGATACTACGTGGGAGCTATCTTGGCCTTGTGCAAGGATATGATTACTGCCTATACTTGTAACATTCGAGGAATCCAGTATAAACCGCCCACCGGCTTTTATATTAAGCCCAATTCCTTCATAACCTATTCCTGTCCCGCCTGATAATACGGCAGGAGAATAATGAATACGTGTATCATGCGCATTCTCAAGATCCGTATAATTAGTTTCTTTACAGTAATTTTCAACATTTCCACCGGCTTCAATATTAAGATAGGTCTGCCCCTGAAGCGTTGAGTGCTGATTAATAACATTGCCTTTGGCAAGTATTTGAGTTTCATTACCGATCACAGTGCTATCAGTCACAGGATAATTACCGCTGGTATCAAACAGTAATTGCTGGCCCGCAGTAACAGCTGCATGATTCAGCGTGATATCACCCGCTATTGCTGTGAAACTTAAATTCTGCGTGGAATGCACTCTACCATCAATGATAAATTGCGCACCCGTGAGATCGACAGAATAAGGTAACTCATAAACGCTATGCAATTGGATAGGCTGCGTACTTTTAATAGTTAACTGTGTTTTAGGATGCCATTGTTGATAATCACCCGATTGATTTAACATGGCATTCACTTGATCTGAGGTGGTTGGATCCACTCGATAATCAATCAGATCAGCCTCTACAAAACCTTTCACAGCCGCAGCGGGTGCTTGATACAAAACTTTTTTAGCTGTTTGATGCGCACTGGAGGCAACCGTTAATGACTCACTTGCATCAAATATGCTGCTGCCTGTCGGTGCAGTCAATTGATGTGTTTCACCCAGTACGATTGTTTTGGCTTGTGCAAGCAAGGCTAAATTTGATGTGGCATTTTCTTCAGACCCAACATCGGTTGATGATGGCTGAGATGGTACCTGTATAAAACGGCCATTATCAATTAATGTAGCGGTTTGGTGGTCATTAAGTCCTAATTGAAGATACTCTGCTGTCGCATTAGCTGTCTGTGTTCGTTCAACACGTGTCTTGGCCTCAAGATAAGCGTGTTTAACACTGATTTCCCCTGCATCAATGACTTCAATCGGGCTTGTCAATTGCACGACGGCATTCGCGCCATCTATACGTCCAGTGCTGCCAAGCACCACCTGATGACTACCTTCTAAAATCATATCAGCAACAGGAATCGTTTTACCTTCCTTATTTATGATGGTGCGTGGCTCATCTGTTGGTTTATCAATCGTTAATTCACCGTTTTGCAAAACAACATCTGCATACATCGTAATAACATGAGCGGCAACATTGGCAGATACTTGTGAATCTATTTTGTCACTTGCCTTAAACTGTACATGCTGCGCTGTGATATGGCCTGCTATTGTTAAGTCACTGCCGCTGTCAATTTGTACCTGTGCATCATTTGCAACCAATTGATGATTTTCATCCAGTACAATATTGTTGCCGCGCACGATGACCGCAATTGGTTTTTCAGAATCCAATACGGACGCTGAGGAGGGATTTAATGACTTTGGCGATGTTACCACTGTCTTACCTTGATCAACGGTCTGGCTCGTGCCTGTGCCAATACTCATAGAACTCACCTCAGTGAGCGCTGTCTTGGTCCGTGTAACAGCTTGATGTCCTTGTAAATAAACTTGGCTACTTGCGATATGACCCGCATCAATAATTTCATTTTTACTATTGAATAAGACAGCAGCGTTTTTCGCTTCAATGTTCCCACTCACTCCTTGTGACACTTGTTCCGAGCCATCCAATGAAACATCAGCAACAACATTATTTTTTTTATCGGGTGATGCTGGATCTTGGGATGCATGAGAGACGCCATCAACAATAATATGACTATTTTGCGTAATGCTTTTTGCTGTGGCATTCATGCGATGCGCGGTGATGAGCGCGCTTGCATCCAGTCGCATTTCTTCTTTAGTGTTAAGGCTGATTTCCCCTGCAGTAAGTTGACCTGCTACTGTCAGCTTACTTTCTGAATGAATAAAAGCCGTTTGTTCAAGGGCTGTGAGTTGATAGGTTTCACCTAAGGTGACTTGCTGGCCTTGTTCATCAAGAGAGGGTTCTATGTCTGTTGTGCTTTCAGTAGTCACAGTCAGCGTCAGTTTGCCATTATCAATGGTATTGCTGGTTGCTGTGCCGATATATATTTTTTCTGCTTCAATAGAAGCTGTCGATGAACGTTCAACTGTTTTATCCCCTCTTAATAAAACCTGTTTGGCATTCATGTGGCCTGCATCAATGACTTCATTGGTACTTGTCATTGCAATAACAGCACCCGCTGCCTCAATGTTACCTGATGACCCTTGATATACAGACTGAGTACCATTGAAATCCACATCAACCAAAATCGTTTTCGGCGTGGCTGATACATCGCCTTCAGTGACAGGCGTAGATGCGGGTGCTTCAGATTTGTGTTGAATTGGATGAATAATGAGATGACTATTTTGCGTGATCGTAGACGCTTTTGCTGAAAAACTGTCTGCCGTGACAACACCTGTTTCTTGTAATTCAATCGCAGCATTAGCTTGTAATTGTAGACTGCCCGCCGTTATCTTACCTGCTAAAACAGCATCATCGGTGCTTTGTATCACAATGGCTTGATGAGTTGCCTCAATTTCACTGTCTGCAGCCAGAATAATGGATTTTGCAACTTCACTCAGGGCGGATTTAGAAGATGACGATACTTCTGTTGTAGGAGACTGCGGTGACACACTGGCAGAGACATGAATAGACATTTTGCCATGATCAACGATTTCGCCTTCTTTAGCATAGATTATAACGTGCTCAGCTTTTAAAACCGCACTTTGTAATCGCTTAATTTGGTGATTTGCCTGTAATGAAATTTCATCCGCCGCAATCTGTCCCGCATCTTCTATAGTCGCATGACTGATAAAGTTGACTTCTTTTGCGATAATCTCACCACGATGAGTAAGATCAGTTCCCTCTACTTGTACAGTATCCGCATGAACGACACTCGCATGATCTAAAGAAACAGTTGCCCCGTTAAATGCAGCAACCTCAGCGATAATTTTTCCTTCATGGACTAATGTATCATGACTAGATAATGTCACATGCTGAGCAGAAATCGTCGAACGATCTTCACAGTGTTCTGTTTGCCAAAGCACTTGACCGGCATAAACAACATCCGCAGTTTCCTGAGAGGTCACATTAGTATAATGATTAAAAGCTGCAATTGCGCTGACTTGCGACAAGTCATGGCCAGTCTCAGAAATATTCACACCTGCCTGAACAGTGCCTTCTTGAAATGAACTAAAAAATAAATTAGAAATATTGAGAGCCAAAGCTGCATGTGCACTCCCAAAAGAAACCATGGAACGATCCAGTAATGAGCCCGTCATATGAAAACCACTTTTTGCTTTGAGCAAAGCATCATCGGTCTGAGTAGGTGCAAATAAAGCAGCCACATCCAGCATCAGCATGTGTGCTGCTTCATTTGGATAAACAATACTAAACGGATGTTGGTGGTTAGTAGGATCGTTGTAGTTAGCCCATATACTTTCTAGCTCTGTGAGCGTACTTTTTCCCTGTGTTACTGCAAAAACACCTTGATTAGCGGTACTACTGAGGGTGGCAAAAAAAGCGTACCAATCTCGTCCTTCAATATGTTCGCTACTATTTTTCCATTTTCTATATAATGCCCGAGCTTGCTTGATGGAAGAGTACGAACTCATCAAAAGCATATAAATTGTCCAGACTAAATCAACAGGCTTTCCTAATCCAGGCACAAAAGTACGGATGACCCAACGCGCAAATGACGCTGTGTTGATAAACGCACGGTCAGTTTTAAATGAATCAAATGCATTTTTATATTCACCTTTTTTAAGAAGGTCACGAAAATCACTCATATCATCCAGTAGTTGTGGAAGGTTAGGCACGTCAATACCGCAATCCACCGATATAAGACGACACTTATTGTGGTTCATTGCGTAGGTCAACCCAATATTAAATTCGGCGAGTGTCATCAGTGACCATTGACGTACAGTGACATAACTCAGAAAATTCATAGATGCACAGGCAATTACGCACATATCATCGCCTTTTAACACAGCACCACCCGGCCGCTGTTTTTCTTCAATTGCATTCTTAACTGCAGCAAAGCTCGTGGCACCATGCACAAAAAGCAGATTCAAGCTGATTAACCCTTTTTTATCTGCTTCAATCGACCCTGCATTCCAGATACTTCCACCCGTAATTCGCAGTTGTTCTGTTGCATGGATACGCGCGGTTACTTCATTAACTAACGTGTCAGTTACTTGTATGTGTAAATTCTTTGCTTCGAGTAGACTTCGATTTTGAATATTCTCCGCATCTACATTAAGCCGCTTGGCGGAGATTACACTTTCAACTTCAATCACCAATTGTTTTGCGCGTATCTCTACATACTCTGCCTGCTGAGATGGCATCTTAGTTTTTAAGGTTAACTGTCCTTCACGCTGATTTAATTGATAATAAATACAAGGCAGGAAATTCGATAACGTTAATTGAATTGAATCGTCATAGCCAAAAAATATAAATCGCTGTGAATCGCATACCACACGTGCCACTTCGCTGCCTGTTTTGGCATCTATGAAAACTATCAGTTGAGGGTCATTATGAGGCACTACCTCACGCTCTATATCAATTATAAATTGATCTGCTGAATTTTTATGGACATCAACGAATTGCATCGAACTTCTTGTACTTCTATCAATTTCCCTCAACATATTGTCGGATAAAATACGAAATGGATAATACGTTTGTGACGGTTTACTTTCTGAGCGCTTATGCTCACCCGCTGATTTACTGTCTTGTGGCAGGATGGGTTTTAACATCGAAAATGTATCGAAGAAAGGGTCTATTCCCCTGACCTCTTTTTCTAACAATCTTCTTGCATTGGTTTCAACGCTAATAATATCATCTTTATCAGGTTGTATAAAATCGAGTGAAAAAGATAGCCTGAAAGAATTCACAGGAGTAGATTCAGCACTCGCCGTTAAATGTGTTAGCGCTTGCTGTAATTCACCGAATCGTATCTCATGATTTTCATACACTTGTTTTTGATAGCGTTTCGCATAATATAATATAAAGAGCATCCACTGCGCTTCACCATACAGCGTTTCACCCTGCGGGATCATTTTCAATTTTTCAATAAAGATACGTCCATGAAGCTGGGTATAATTAAAGACCGTGATTGAATCAGTAGCAGATAATTTTAAAAGAGTGATCGCATCAGGATGCCCACACTGTGCAGCACTAATTAACTGCTGAAAGCCTTCCTCTAACTGTTGAATACCTGTTGACCGACGTAGATACCCTACAGAGGAACGTTCATAATTACTAAAGTGTTCTTTTGCACGCGCTGCTCGTTCTTCTCCTTCTTTTTGAGTTTTTTTAGACTTACTCAACTCTGCTGTTGTGCTCGACTCACCATTCAACAAAGAAGTCTGCTCAGACACATCGGTACGCTCGTCTATAGGGATCGAAGTATCATCGCTCAAGGTACCATACGTTTGATGAGAAACTGTATGTGCTGCTCTTATAACAGCTTGTAATGATTGAAGGGTTTGTTGATGTTTAGATAGGTCAGCATTAAATGATGAGGGTGTACTCCACCACGTAGAACACGTTGTACTGCCCGCACTTAAAACCAACGCGCGATCTATATAATCAGCTAGACGGGGCAAATCGTTGCCCTCTTCCAAGCCTCGTTGGAGTAAGTTTAAAAAAGCGGTCTGCTTAATTGAGTCGTGCGCTAAATTATGCTGCGGATTGCTCAAAAACTCATTCAATGCATCGTGCAAATGATTTGGAATCATTTCAGTCAGGTGAGTTGATGCAGGAGTCGGTGTTTTTTTATTGTTATAACGCTTCATATTTATTTTTTCTCATTTTGTATTTTTATAGTTAGTAATGGCATCGTTCAAATAAAAGTTACATTTATTATTTTTTTGACGAGGCCATGATTATCATTAATCACAGAGATACCTGTCATGGCTTTTTTAAAAAGTGGTACCAAAAAATAATTCTTTTTGAACTATCCCATTAGGATCATCGGAGGAGTGTATCATATAAATTGTACTAAAATATATAATTAGAGCGTATTTAAACCAATCAAGGCGGGCTAATGGGAAAACCTTGACGCATACCTGAAAGTGGTCAAAGCTTGTTATTTTTCATGATCCCATTTTTTCAACTGCGCTAATTTCTCAGCAATTTTTGACTCTAATCCTCGTTGTACAGGATAGTAATACTGCCGTTTTTCAAATCCTTCTGGGAAATAATTTTCTCCAGCAGCATACGCATTGGGTTCATCATGCGCATAGCGATATTCTTTCCCATAACCTAATTGTTTCATTAAGCGAGTGGGTGCATTGCGTAAATGCAATGGAATATCTAAAGAACCTTGTTCTTTTACATCACTCATTGCGGCATTAAAGGCAACATACACAGCATTACTTTTTGGAGCAACAGCGAGATAAACAATGGCTTGGGCAATGGCTAATTCACCTTCTGGACTTCCTAGACGCTCGTAAACATCACATGCATTCACCGCTAATTGCAAAGCACGGGGATCAGCGTTGCCTATGTCTTCGCTTGCCATCCGTAATACACGGCGTGCGATATAGAGCGGGTCGCAACCGCCATCCAACATGCGTGCCAACCAATACAAAGCAGCATCGGGTGATGAACCACGTACTGCTTTGTGTAACGCTGAAATTTGATCGTAGAAGGCTTCGCCGCCTTTATCGAATCGTCGAATACCTTCTTGTAATACTTCAGCTAATAATTTTTCAGTGATGACAAATTTTTCATTATCAAGCTCAGCAAAATCGGATAAAATTTCGAGGAAATTTAAGCAATTTCGCGCATCGCCATCTGAAGCGTGTGCTAATATTTTTTGTAATTCTAATGGGAAATCAAGCGCTAAATTTCCTAATCCATGCACATGATCTTGCAAAGCACGTGTGATCACTTGCAATAATTCTTCTTCAGATAAACGTTTTAACACATACACCCGGGCACGTGACAGCAATGCGTTATTTAATTCAAAAGAAGGATTTTCAGTGGTAGCACCTATTAATATTAAAGTGCCATCTTCTACAAACGGTAGAAATGCATCTTGCTGCGCCTTATTAAAACGATGCACTTCATCTACAAATAAAATGGTTTTTTGCGAATTTTTTTCACGTGCTTTTTTTGCTTCCTCAACCACCGCTCGAATATCTTTTACACCGGAAAAAATAGCGGATAGTTTTTCAAATCTTGCATTGACGCGCTCTGCCATTAAACGCGCTAATGTAGTTTTTCCCGTGCCAGGCGGCCCCCATAAAATCATGGAGTGCAATATACCCTGCTCTATGGCTTTACGTAAGGGCTTGCCTATGCCCAACAAATGCGTTTGGCCAATAAACTCATCCAGTGATGCAGGGCGTAATCGCGCTGCTAGCGGTTGAAATACAGCTGTATTATCGATTTCTGGTTTCATCAATCACATCGACATGCGCGGGTGGTTTAAAATTAAATAATGAAGCGGATATAGCGCGATTCATAGAAACATCATAAAATTCAATAACCGTGTTATGACCTAAATGATCTTGCAAATCCATTTCGCGGATTTGGCCATTCGCAAAACCCATTTTAATAAATGCCAATAGGCTATCGCGATTTTTTGGTATTAGAGCGTACCACCGCATGGATGCAACATTTTTCATGGATTGGACTGTGAAGTTTTTCTCGATGGCGACAGCAGGATTACTTAATAGTAATACTGGGGTGTTTTCTACTTCTTTATTTAAATAACGAATAGTTACTTGTTCTAATTCGGGATCGTAGATCCATAAGCGGGTATCATTGGCAACAATCAACTGGGCAACGGGCTTGGTCACACTCCAACGAAATTTTCCTGGACGTTGTAATGCCATGTGACCTACGGATTGTTCGGTTTGTCGGCCTTTTTTATCGTTGATGGTTTGGGTGAAGTCGGCTTGGAGGGTTTGGATTGTGGATAGAAGCTGAGTTAAATCGGCAGCGGGGGTTGTGGCATAGCTATTTATTTGTGACATTAATAAAATTATAAAAAAAATTAATCGCAACATGTTGTTATGCTCCTGATAAACTTATTCATAACTATTCTGCAAATTTCACTGCTCCAATCGTGCCCGTGGCCGTACCCTCGTCATTGCGAGCGTGAGCGAAGCAACCTAGTCTTTCAACGCTGCTTAGTGAGCCTACATGCTGCTAATCAGCTTTGGAAAGACTAGGTTGCTTCGCTCACGCTCGCAATGACGAGGGTTGAGGTCACGAGCACGATTAGAACGGTGCAGTTCGCTGATTAGTTACACTCATTCCGGCGGCGCCGCAGCCAATACTTCACGAGTACCACTCGTATCCATTGTACTAATCACACCCGCCATTTCCATATCTTCCATAATCCGTGCCGCACGATTATAGCCAATCCGCAACCGACGCTGCACCAAGGAAATCGATGCACGACGTGATTCTGTCACAATTCGTAACGCTTCATCGTATAAAGGATCCGCTTCGCCACTGCCTTCTTCAGCGCTCCCACTGCCACCTTCACTCACCCCTTCAGTCACTTCTTCAAGATAAGCAGGTTTACCATATGTTTGCCACGTCGCAACCACACGATGCACTTCTTCATCTGCCACATAAGCACCATGCACACGCACTGGAACCCCTGTACCCGGCGGCAGATACAACATATCACCATTCCCAATCAATTGCTCCGCACCTTGTTGATCCAAAATCGTGCGTGAGTCAATACGAGACGACACTTGAAAAGCAATACGAGTTGGAATGTTCGCTTTAATTAACCCTGTTATCACGTCCACAGACGGACGTTGAGTAGCTAAAATTAAATGGATTCCTGCAGCACGCGCTTTTTGTGCGATACGTGTAACCAGCTCTTCAACTTTTTTGCCAACCACCATCATCATATCCGCTAACTCATCAACAACGACTACAATCATAGGCAATGGCTGCAATGTAGGCGGTTGATTAGCGATTGCCATCATCCATTCAGGTGTAGGCAATGGATTACCTTCTTTATTGGCTTCCGTGACTTTAAGGTTATATCCTGCAAGATTACGCACTCCCAAAGACGCCATTAAACGATATCGTCTATCCATTTCTCCCACACACCAACGCAACGCATTCGCTGCATCTTTCATATCTGTAATCACGGGTGTTAATAAATGCGGAATGCCTTCATAAATTGACAACTCCAACATTTTAGGATCAATCATAATTAAACGTAATTGCTCAGGGGTTGATTTAAACAACATACTCAATAACATGCCATTTAAACTGACAGACTTACCAGCACCCGTGGTACCCGCTACTAATAAATGTGGCATCTTAGCCAAATCAACAACCACTGGGAAACCTGCTATATCTTTTCCTAATGCAAGACTAATAGGTGAATGTGATTGCGTATAACGCGTTGACTCTAAAACATCGCGCAAACATACAATCTCACGATGCTCATTCGGCACTTCTAAACCAATAAATGATTTACCCGGAATAACTTCGACCACACGCACACTAGTCACAGATAATGAACGTGCAATATCTTTAGCAAGTCCACTAATTTTACTTACCTTGATCCCGGGCGCGAGATCAAGCTCAAACCGTGTAATCACTGGGCCTGGATGCACTGCTACGACTTTCACTTCTACGCCAAAATCTAATAATCGTTGCTCTACCAAAAGTGATAACTCTTCAAAACTGACTTTTGAAAAAGCTTTCCCTTCAGAAGGTGCTGGCGGATTTAATAAAGATAAGGGAGGCAACATGCCGGGTGAAAGTAATACTTGAGGGGCTACTGATTTATCCATTTTTTTAGCAAGAGGAGCACGCGCTGGCTCCATCACTTTAGGTTCAATTATTTTAGGCGCCATCAGTTTAGGCTCTAGCCATTTTGATTGAACGGGCTTGTTGTTTTTACCAGCAGATAAATCCAGCACAGGCTCTATCGCCTTATTAGCCAGCTCCATTTTTTTCTGCTGCAAAAATAACTTACAAATACTATATAACTTTGCGAGCTCTGCACCCATCCTATCCATCAACCCTAACCACGAAATACCTGCAAATAAAGTAATACCACATAATAAAGCTGTGATTAAGGATAATGCACTACCGACTGGATTCAGAACATGCTTCAATTGTGTGGCAATCACATCACCCAATATACCACCCGCATTCGCTGGTAAGGGAATAGCTGAGCGCGCCATATAAAGATCAACCAAACCACAGCTACTCAGAACAATCAAAATAAAACCAATGGATTTAAAAGCAAATTCACTCGTCTTAAAAGAGCTTTCGTCTGTAGACTCCCTCACACCCAACCAAGCGGCAAAAACAATGAGTGGCGGCAAAACATAGGCGATACAACCGAAAAAAGAGAGAAACATGTCAGCTAAAAAAGCACCGACACGCCCACCCCAATTTAATACCTTATCACTGACACCTGTGTTTGACCAACTCGGGTCTGTACTATGATATGTCAGAAAAGCTGTCAATAAAAATACAGCCATAGCTGCGGCAATAATTAAGATCCCCTCACGCAACCGATGACCCATCTGAATCGCAATGGGGCGGCGGGTTGATTTGTTTTGCTGTGCCTGTTTCAAATTAAACTCCAAATTTTTCTCAGGAGTACCCGCAAAAAGCACGGGTACTCCTTCCTTTGTTTATATGCTGCGCACAAGCAAAGCTTGTGCTTGCACTTAAGGGGGAGAATCACGATTCTCCCCCTTAAGAATCCCGCCATCGCGTAACTGTCTCTTATACACATCTGACGCTGCCGA
>DHJK01000124.1:3416-3763 GCA_002404295.1 Legionellales bacterium UBA4722 | reverse complement strand
TGAAGTCAGAGAAATTGATTGGAACGTACCTAGTCACGTAGAAAAAATGCGTGGCATATTAGTATTGCCTTTAAATTATAAGCAAAACGAACGATATCCACTTATAGTGGATATCCATGGTGGCGGCCCTGGCGCACATATTTGGCTACGTGGTGGGATCTTAGTGAATACACCATTGGAATGGCAGTTATGGTCTGCAAAAGGATATGCGGTTTTTATTCCAGAGTTCCGTTCTTCATCTGCCTTTGGATCACTTGATATTGTAAAAGAAACACCTAACCTTATTGACGATGATATTTCAGATATCGTTGCTGGCGTAGATGAACTTATCTCAAACGAAATTATTG
>DHJK01000124.1:2867-3275 GCA_002404295.1 Legionellales bacterium UBA4722 | reverse complement strand
TAGAGCGAATGGCTGTGATAGGTCATAGTGCAGGGGGCAGACGTGTTAATTGGTTAATTGTATCTATAAATAAATTCAAAGCAGCCATCTCCAAAGAAGGCTGGGCTGATGAATGGTTCATGTCAGGTGTAGAGGAAAGAAATTTAATCTATTCAATTTATGGCGGTCATCCAGCTTTAGCCCCTCATAATTACCAAAAGAATTCTTCTTTATTTCATACAACAAATGCGACAACACCTACACTTTTTCTAATGGGAAATGCAAAAAATGGTGGCATTGACCAATATGATACAGTTCGTTGGCTGTATTTTGCATTAAAAGCACAAGGCATTCATTCTGAATATATTCAATATCCTGATGAGGGACATAATTTTGAACGAATGGTAAATCAACGTGATGCATTAGAGA
>DHJK01000124.1:0-2742 GCA_002404295.1 Legionellales bacterium UBA4722 | reverse complement strand
ATCAACGTGATGCATTAGAGAGATCTATAGAATGGATTGACCGACATCTCCATACCCATAAAATAATGATAGATACAATATTATTCCTACATTTTAATCAGAAGCCCGTATTTATTCAGCGAATAACTGTAGGCATTTGCAATGAAGTATATAACGTCGGCCTAAGTGATAAGGAAGTGATCGTGCGCTTAAGTTCCAGTGATAAATTTTTAATGGGCTCGCACGATCATATTCCACAGTTCAAAGCACTCCACATTAATGTACCAGATATTCTGTTTGAGGATTTCAGTAAAACAACTATTCCTTTGTCATATCAAATTCAAAATAAAATTGAGGGTAAAGATCTGGGTGATGTAATAGAAATCCTAACGGATGATCAACTAAAAACGTTAGCTAAAGAAATTGCCTCGATATTTCGTAAAGTTAAAACCATCCCCTCAAGCGAAAAATTTGGTGTTATATGGGGTGGTGGCGATAATGAATTAAATAATAGCTGGACTGAAAGAATGAAAATATGGATTGATGAATCAATAGAACGCGGAAACAAGACAGGTGTCATGGATAATGAAATGTTACAGATTGCAGATAATACATATTCAATATATAAATCTTATTTTGACTCACTAAAGCCGGTCACTTATTATGGCGATATATCTTCTAAAAACGTTATGATCAATAACGGTATCTTTAATGGTCTGGTTGATTTAGATGGTTTAACGCAAGGCGACCCTCTTGAAGCGATTGGGAGAATAAAGCTGAGCTGGTATCGCACTCATCATGGTGATGTATATACAAATGCTATCATGGATGAATTAAATTTGACTACAAGCGATAAACGAGTGGTAATTATGTATGCCATTTTAAATGCGATTTCATGGGCTTGCGAAAACGGCATCCAATTTAATCAAAACACAAGCTCAATTGTTAACACAGAAAAAAAGAAAAATGACAAAATGATTATTAAACAATTATCAATTGAGTTGTTTAGTATAATACTTTAACGATTGGGAAAGCCAATTAATATCGCCATAGTTTTAAGGCAAGATATTAGATTAAGCTGATTTCACTCTATTAATTAAATTCCATTGCTTTATAACGTAAATCATTACAATTATACCCATTAATATAATGCTGCCCACAATAATCCCGATGCTGTGAAAAGAGCCATCGTAAAAAAATCCAGCAAGTTGTAATCCAATCGATGCAAATATTAATCTCCCTCCTTGAATAAGCGCAGTTAATCGCCCCTTTGCATCTGGCATTAAATTTAAATAAAGCGGATAAAGAATATTGCCAGGAATGATTTGGCCGATGACGAAAAGAATAAATGCAAACGTAATGAAGAGTGCATTATGACTGTTCCAAAAAGCAACATAGAGAATCGCAATTAAACTCAAAATAAAAATCTGATTTGCAACAGACAATAATTTTTCATGGTTAAATCGATGGATAATGAACCCAAAAAATAAGCTTCCTAAAGCAAAGACTAATGCTAGCGAGCCTTGGTAATAGCCAAAATGAGTTAAACTAACCCCTAAGTCTTTCATATAAAGTAAAGGCGAAATACCCACAAAGATCCAATAAGGAACAAAGGTCAGCGTAAAATAAATCATCAATAAACAAAGTGTCCTTGATTTGAAAATTTCAGAATAACCTTGTACTATCGTTTTCATTTTTAATGCGGTAATTTTAACGTGAGGTACAAACAATAAAGTCATTAAAAATACAATAACCCCTAACGATAATAGCGTAATAAAATTTCCTTCCCAGTGAAAATAGTGTGTTATATAACTACCAACAACAGGTGCTAAGGCCGCAGCAGTATTTAAAGATGCATTCAACATCGCCATTAAAAATTGTTGTTTTTTGACTGTATATAAATCAGCAATAATTAAGAAACTTAATATCGAAGGGGCTGCAATGCCAAATCCTTGTAGAAAACGACCCAATAAAAAAATATTATACGAATTTGCCATCAAACAAATAATGCTGCCAAAAATGAAAATCATCAGTCCTGATAAGATGATAAACTTACGACCATGCCGATCTGCTAATTCGCCAGCGATAAATAAACTGATGCAATAACCAACAAAATTAATTGAAAGAGATAACTCAATCTCAAAGGGTGTCACATGAAAATAATTTGTTAGCTCAGGAAAACTAGGTACGAATAGATCAAATTCCATGCCTGTCAGGATGTCCATCAACATAACAGTAAGCAAAATCATATTTAAGATATCCTAAGTTATAAGGTAAAATATTTTTAGATATGCATTAAAGGCAACGCAGTTTTGTCAACAATGTTTCGTAAAATGAAACTTGATTGAACGTTATCAACGCCTTTAATAGATACTAATTTTTTTAATAAGAATGTTTGGTAGTGATCCATGTCAGGCATAACGACTTTTAATAAATAATCTGCTTTTTGACCAGTAATAAGATAGCACTGAATGACTTCAGGTAATGAGTCTATGGCTTTTTCAAAATGTTTTATAGTAGCCGCAGAGTGATTATCCAGGCCAACTAAAATCATAATATGTAAATGTAATCCTAATTTCTTAGGGTCAAGCAAAGTCACATATCGATTGATATACCCTTTTTCTTCCAATAGCTTAACGCGACGCAAGCAAGGCGTTGGAGACAGCGCAACTTGCTCAGCAAGATCTTGGTTGCTAATTTGTGCATTTAACTGCAATATTTCAAGAATTTTTTTATCAATACGATCTATCATAAAAACAAGCC